>NZ_RZQY01000830.1:0-2245 GCF_003998575.1 Mesorhizobium sp. M7A.F.Ca.CA.001.10.2.1
CGGCCATCAAGGTCGGGGCTTCCGAGCCAAGAGCAAGGCGCGGCAGCAGCCAGAGAAGCAGCGGCGCGCCGAGAAGTGCTGTAATCGCTCCGGTCGGCAGCAGGTCGCCTTGCGGCCCGGTGGCGATCTGCACGGCCTGGTCGGCAGCCCACAACAGCGCCCCGCCGATCAGCGGCGCCATCACCAGTTGCTGGCCCAGCCGCCGGGCACCGCCGATGCGCGCGAGCGTCGCCGCGGCCAGGCCGACGAAACCGATGACGCCGACAGCGGCAACGACAAACGCGATCAGCGCGACGGCGGCCGCCAGTCCGGCGAAGCGATAGGCGCCGAGCGGCACGCCAAGACTGCGCGCGCCTTCATCGTCGAGGCCAAGCAAGGTCAGTGGCCGCACCATGAAGAAGATCGCAAGCGCAGCAGTGCCGATGCGCGGCAACAGCCACAGCGTCGTCGACCAGTCCTGCTGGCCGAGCGAACCGGCGCCCCAGATGAACAGGCTGGCCAGCCATTCATGCCGCAGCACAATGAGAGCGGCACCGATGGCGCCGGCATAAAGGCTGACCACAAGCCCCGCCAGCACCACCGAAAGCGGCGACAGGCCCTTGTGCCAGGACAGAGCGAAAACGGCGGCAAGGGCGACGAATGCGCCAGCCAGCGCCACCCATTCGCGCCCGAAGGCAAGCAGCGACGGTGACAGAAGCGTCGTCAGCGCCAGCGCCAGATAGGCACCGGCCGAGACGCCGACCGTTTCGGGCGAGGCAAGCGGGTTGCGCAGAACCTGCTGCAGGACGGTTCCGGCAAGCCCGAGCGCCGCACCGCACAGAAGGCTGACGGCAAGCCGAGGCAGGAAAGCATAGTGGACGAGCACCTGCCGCATGTCGGCGATGTCGGGGGCGGCGAGCGATTGGAGCCAGAGCGCCGATGGTAGCTGCACGGTGAGGTTTGAGACGGTTGCCGCTGACGCTGCCGCGAGCAGCACCGCGCAAAGCAGGATCGCGCCTACCGGCTGATTGCTGAAAAAGCTCCACGCGGAGGCCCGGCCGGCCGACGCATGCTTCCCCCCTTGGGCAATGGCCGCAGCATCCTCAGCCACGGGCGGCCTCCACAGTCATCGCAGACGCCAGGACCCGAGCAAAACGGGTGGCGGACGGAAGGGCGCCGAACATATGGACGGCGGGAAGACGCATGATCGAGCGGTTGCGCACGAAAGGCATGGCGTTCCAGACCGGACTTTCGGTCAGCGTGCCGCCCGCGCCCTCGGGCAAGGGTTCAAGATAGGCGAGGCGAGCGTCGCTGGATGTCGCCAGCCCGTCGATACCAATGGTCGAAAACCCCCAATAATTGGTCTCGGCCGTCCAGGCGTTGGCGAGCCCGATGCGATCGAACACCTCCTGAAACAGACTCTTCTTGCCGTAGACGCGCACATTGCGCGGGTCCATGAAGCTGACGACATAGATCGGCCGCGCCGAAAGCGGCGCCAGTTGCCGGCGAACTTCCGAAAAATACGCATCTGTCGCCGCGATCAGCGCCTCGCCTTCGCTTTCCTTGCCGACAAGCCCGGCAAGCTGGCGCGTCGCCTCGAGCGCGCGCTGATAGGGCTGCCCGGCCTCGGTATAGAGCCCGATCGTCGTCACCGGCGCCACGCGTTCGAGCAGCGGCTTGATGCCGTCGAGATACGGCATGGACAGGATGATGTCGGGCCTGAGTTGCTGCAGCAATTCGAGATTGGGTTCGAGCAGCGTTCCGACATCGGCGATCTCAGGCGGCAGCGGCGGTTCGACCACCCAGGTCTCCCAGATGTCGCGACCGGCAATGGCAACCGGGCTGACACCGAGCATGAGCAAGGTCTCGGCCAGGCCGTCATCCAGGCAGACGATGCGCAACGGTTTCGCCGTGGCAGATGGCGATGCAATTGCGGCAAAGGGCAGAACGAAAAGTCCCAGCGCGCCGCGCCGGGTGATCCGACCGCGGAGACGGTCGGCCCTGTGGGATTCAAGGGCTGCCATCATCGCGCAGCGCCTGTGCGGAAAGCCGGCTGGGCGTGGATTTCAGGCACGGGTTTTCTCCAAAACGACGCATTCAAAAATCTGGCTGCCGGCAGCCGATGGTCGGTTGACTATGAAACATGACTTCCATAGTCAACATTGAAGATGACTAACCGAGTCAACAAATTTAAATTGGCGCAAGGCGGACCGGTCCTGCGCGCATTGCGGGCAGTGAGGGTATCAAGATGGGGTTGAGTGCATAT
>NZ_RZQY01000831.1:0-2245 GCF_003998575.1 Mesorhizobium sp. M7A.F.Ca.CA.001.10.2.1
GCACTATTTCGTCTCCTGCTCGAATGAATTGTTGATGGACCTCAAATGCCCCACTTGCGTGCAACGCGTTCCGCCGTCTCCGGAAGGTGATCGTTGAAGCCGATTGCGCTGCGGAGAAAATTGGTGCCTAGACTGATGAATGCGGCTTGCTCCCGATTGTCCTCGCCGCAGCCGTGCCCGCCTGCGCTGGCCTCGTAGAAGTAAGCGGGATAGCCAAGAGCCTGCAGTTTTGCGGCCATCTTGCGCGCATGGCCCGGATGGACGCGGTCGTCGCGTTTCGTGGTGGCGATCAGGATAGGCGGATAGGGCTGTCCCGGCGCTGCGGCGTGATAGGCGGAGATTTCCTTCAGGAAAGCCCAATCGTGAACCTTGTCCGGATCGCCATATTCGTCGATCCAGCTCGCGCCCGCCAAGAGCTTGGTGTAGCGACGCATGTCGATAAGCGGTGCTGTGCAGAACAGAGCCCCGAAATGCTCAGGATAGCGGGTCAGCATGTTTGCGATCAGCAGGCCGCCATTTGAGCCACCCTCGGCGGCAATCCGCCTCGGCAGGGTGATGCCCCTTCGCACGAGGTCGGCGGCAACGGCGGCGAAATCGTCATGGGCGAGACGCTTGCCCTCCCTGCGCCCGGCTTCGTGCCAGCGGGTGCCGAACTCGCCGCCGCCGCGGATGTTCGCCTCGACACACGTGCCGCCGCGCTCGAGCCACAGCTTGCCCAGCGGGGAGTTGTAGTAGGGCAGGAGTGATACGCCGAACCCGCCATAAGCGGAAAGGTGAATCGGAGCATCTCCGTTCCCGTTCGCCGGACCAACCTGCGTATAGGGGATCAGCTCATGATCGATAGAGACTGCCTCGTGGCGCGTGACCACCAGTCCGGATGCATCGAAATTCTCCGGGCTGCGCTTCAGGATTGCTGAAGCGCTGAGAGACGGCGCGGCATTCAGATCGAACAGCAAGAGCTGCGGCGGCGTGATCGGATCCTGAGCACAGATCAGGACCTCTCCATTGGTCTCGTGAACTGCCGCATCGAATGACCAGACGTCGACAGTACCTTCGGCGGGCAGGGTGTTCAGGACTCGGCGCGTCCATTCCTGGTGGCCGGGAGTGAACATCTCGAAACGCGGTGCGAGATTGACGAGGTAAGAGATAATGAGCTTCCCGTCATTCCAGAAGAATGACTGCATGGAGCGCCTTTCCCCTGGTTGAAACAGGGTCTCAAAACGGCGTCCGCCAGCGAGGAAAGAGGAAAGCGAGATGACGATCAGCGCGTCGGCGGGATGGGTGGTGCCTCCCACCGTCCAGGGCTTGCGCGGCCTTACCGCCAGCCAGTCGCCGAAGACCCGCCACGACGCGTCGCGAGGAAGATCGATCTGCCTCCTCGGCCCGCTCCTATCGCCGATCCAGCTGATCTTCTCGAAGAAGGCCGGCTGCTCGATGAACCAAAGGCGCTCGCTGCGGCCGGTGCGGTCCGAATGACCAGACACTTGGAAGCTTTCGAACCCGGCCTCGAAGATTGCCGGCGTGGTGAGGGGATCCGCGTCACGCTTCCACAGTCGAACGGTGCGCGCATAGCCGGAGCGGGTGGCCATGCCATTACCAAGCGCACTGGAAAGCAGAAGCGTGTCAGGGTCCAGCCAATTAACGTAGCCTTTGGCCTCGGGGAGGTTGAAGCCGTCGGCGACAAAGCTCAGAGAGATCAGGTCGAATTCGCGATGCACGACCGCGTCGCTGCCGCCGCGCGACAGGCGCAGAACGGCTCTTTCCCGTCTCTCCGGCTCGATGGACGCGCCGTCCCAGATCCAGTCCTCTCCGTCGCTAGCCGCGAGAGCATCCAGATCGAGCAGTAGCTCCCATTGGGGATCCGCCTTCATGTAGGCGGCAAGGGTGGTCCGGCGCCACAGTCCGCGTGGATTACCGTCATCTCGCCAGTAATTGTAGAGGTACTGACTACGGCGCGCGATCAGGGGAAGATTGTCGCGATTGTCGAAAATGGCTGTCAGAGCCGCGCGGTCGCGCTCGAATTGCGCTCCACCGAAGTGCTTCAGGGTCTTTGCCGATTGGCCGGCGGCCCAGGCAAGTGCCCGCTCGCCCTCTACATCTTCAAGCCAGACATAGGGATCGTCGTCGGGAGCATCCAGCGTTGGACGGACATCAAATGCGTTCATGTCCGGACAGCCTTCAGAAAGAAGGGATAGAGGCTTCCGTCGGCTCGGGAACGCTCAGTGCTGGTAGCGGCGCCCACATG
>NZ_RZQY01000832.1:0-2245 GCF_003998575.1 Mesorhizobium sp. M7A.F.Ca.CA.001.10.2.1
GAGACATTCCGTCTGGGCGACTGCAAATACAATGTCCTGGCGGTCAAGGAGACCTTCAAGAACGGCGACGGCGAGACGCTGGATTCATTCACCGCCCTTTATGCGCCCGATCTGCAAGCCGCGCTCGCGCGGCGCTACGATGAAGGCACCGGTTCGGAATCCGTCAACGGCTACGAGACGATCAAGCCGCTGGCCGAGTAGCTGAACCAGAGCCCGGCGTTCCCCACCTCGCCCGGCATCGGATGAAGAACGCAGCGCCGCAAAGTCAAGAGGTTCTCGGCTGTGGCAGTATCCTGTTGCGTCGCCTGGCTGCCAATCCGCCCTGCGATGGCGACGGCGCGCTGCGCTCCAGCCCCGCCAGGCAATCCCGCAGCACACCGGCATCCTGCGCCGTCTTGGCCATCGACATGGCCCCGGAATAGGCGGCGACCGTCAGCGCGGCGAAGCGTTCGGGGTCCGTGCCCTCGTCCTTGCCCGCCTGCTGGTCGGCACGCAGCTTGTCGGCAATCGCGCGCCGCCACCCGGCAAAGATACCGGCAAGGGCAAGGCGGAAATCGGGATCGGCAAGCGACAGTTCGTGCGCCAGATTGTTGAGCGGGCAGCCGCGCACGAAACCCTGCTGCTCCAGTTCCGCCGCCACGGCCTCGAACACGGCGCGCACGCCCTCGCGCGCCGATGCCGCCGCCAGCACCGGCGCGATCCATGTCTCTTCGACCGCTGCCGCCACACGCTCGTCGATCACAGCCAGCGCCAGCGCCTTCTTGGTCGGGAAGTGGTGATGCAGCGCGCCGCCGCTGACATCAGCCGCCGCCATCAGGTCGCCGATGCTGGAGGCGTGATAGCCGCGCGCCTGGAACGCATCCTCGGCGACATCGAGCACTTTCTTGCGCATGCCTTCAGGGTCGTTGGTGCGTTTTCCCGGGCGCGGTTTTGGCTGGACGGTCATCTCTGCTGACATTGCCGAACTTTAGCATGTTGACAAAACAGGACAACCGGTCTGTTTTACAAAACAGGACGATCACCCTGTTTTGGAGAATGTCGGATGAACCTGCCCCAGAACGTCGCGACGAAACCCTCAGCGCTCGCTTCGCCTGTCGTCGAGCTTCGGCAATACACGCTGAAGCCTGGCCGGCGCGACACGCTCATCGGCATCTTCGACGGCAGGCTGATCGAGGGCCAGGAGGACGCCGGCATGACCATCATCGGCCAGTTCCGGGACCTCGATCGGCCTGACATGTTCGTCTGGATGCGCGGCTTCGACGGCATGGATGCGCGGAAAAATGCTCTCGCCGCTTTATATGGCGGGCCGGTCTGGGCGGCGCACAGCGATGCGGCCAACGCAACGATGATCGATTCCGACGATGTGCTGCTGCTGAAGCCGGCGTGGCCCGCCGCCGGCTTCGACCTCGCGGGCAAGCAGCGGCCAAGCCTGGCCGATGACGAAAAGCCCATTCAAAACAAACCGCTGACCGGCATCGTTGTCATCGAGATTCATCATTTGCAGCCCGGCACAGAGGCTGATTTCGCCACTCGCTTCGAGACTGAGACGGCGTGCCTGATGACGGCCGACGCACGCCTGCTCGCCGCTTTCGTTACCGAGCATGCCGAAAACAGTTTTCCGCGCCTGCCGGTACGGGCTGATGAAAACGTCTTCATCAGCGTCATGGGTTTTGCCAGCACCGAGGCGCATGCCCGCCACCAGGCCGCCCTCGCCGCTTCTCCGGCATGGCAGGATTTTTGGCAGGCCGCGCAGCTCGGCCTGACCAAACAAACGGAGACTTTGCGGCTGTTGCCCACATCGCAATCATTGGTCGGGCGTTAGACTTCAAATGCCTCGATGATCGCCTTTGCGACAAGGACCGGATCTTCCCAATGCGGGTTGTGGCCACAACTCTCAGCCCGAACGAAGACGGCTTCGGCAAGAGCGGATTGCAACGCCTGCTGGTGCGCCGCGCCGAACAGCGGGTCGCAGGCGCCGGCGATGATCAGCGTCCGGGCCTGCACGACTCGTGCCGAGTCGGTCAGGTCGGCGCGGCGGATTTCCTCGAGAATCGCGCGCCAGCGCGGGGTCGGCATCGCCGAGGCCTCTTGCGCCAAGCCGGCGAGAAAGGCTGCTGGCACGTCGGTACGACAGGCATGCCACCAGGCATAGAACGGATCGGTCGGCGATATCGGGTCGCGCAGGGCCTCGACGCTCACCACCAGCGGATGACCCGGCGCGAAATCGGGCTTCAACGTGCCGGCC
>NZ_RZQY01000833.1:0-2228 GCF_003998575.1 Mesorhizobium sp. M7A.F.Ca.CA.001.10.2.1
CCTATCCGAAGCCGGAGGCCGGACAATGAAACGGTTCGAAAAACAGAATGTTCTCGTCACCGGCGGCGCCGGCGCGATCGGCAGCGCAGCGGTGCGGCGTTTCCTTGACGAAGGCGCGCGGGTCGCCATTGTCGACCGCAATGGCGCGGCGGCGCAGCAACTGGCTCGCTCACTGGGTGAAAACGCCATTGCCATCGAAGCCGACGTCACCGACGAAGCGGATGTGCGGCGCGCCGTCGAGGCGACCGTCGAGACGTTCGGCGGCCTCGACGTGGTGTTCAACAATGCCGGCATTTCCGGCGTCGTCGCTCCCGTTCACGACCTGCCGGTCGAGGACTGGGATACGACCATCCGCATCAATCTGCGCGGCATCTTCCTCGTGCTGCAGGCTTCGCTTCGGGCGATGATCAAGGCCGGGACCGGTGGCTCGATCGTCAACATGGGCTCGTCCATGGCCGGTTGGGACGTCCTTTCGGGGGGAGCTGGCTATGTCGCTTCCAAACACGGCGTGGTCGGCCTGACGCGGGTCGCGGCGCTCGATGCCGCGCCCTATGGCATACGCGTCAATGCCATCTGCCCCGGCGTGATCGAGACGACGCTTGGCGTGCCAGCTTCCGGCAACGGCGAATTCAAGAGCAGCGTTCAGCATTTCGCCGACCGCATTCCGTTGCGCCGCATCGGCCAGCCGGACGATGTCGCGGCCGCCGTGGCTTTCCTGGCCTCCGACGAGGCGAAGCACGTCACAGGCGTGGATTGGCTGATCGACGGCGGCCAGACCTTGCAGAGCTGGGCCAATGCCCCTGATGGCGGCGCGTTTCCGAAATTTCGCTAAAGTCTTTTCGGCGGCATTGCCTGGATAATCCGGATGGCAAGATCGAGATCGGCGAGCCCGCCCGAAAGCGGCGTGCGCGGTTTCGCGCCGGCAAGGATGCAATCGGCGAAATGCAGCCACTCGCGGCGGAACGACGTATCAGGAACGCCAGGCAGAACGCGTTCGGATGCAGCCTCGCCTGTCGTTTCACGTAGCCGGACAGTCGCCGAGGCATTGCGGAAATAGGGGTTCTGGAATTCGATCCGCACCTCGTCGCGCTCGCCATGCACATGGATCCACTCGTCCCACCATTCATACTGGGCAAGTGCCATGTCGAAGAGGCAAGGGACGCCGCCATAGTCGAGCACGGCCAGCAACTGGTTCGGGCCGGTCTGCTGTGCATGGACGACGCGGTCGGGTGTGCCGAAAGCACCGCGCATGACGGCAAGGTCGTGGCTGGCGAGGCTGAGCAGTACAAGATAGAGATCGCGATAGCCGGCATGGTCCACACCGAGCGCCGCCTCGATGCGCCGAGCGACCGTTTCGCGCCCCGCCGCCAACACATCGGCCGGCACGTCGGTGACCCTGGTCTGCGTGTAGAGTTGGCCATAACGGTCGAAGCGGCCGGCGAAATCGTGGACATGGATCGACTTCGGCCGGCCGATGGCGGCGATGCGCTCCAGCCCGGTCTCATAGCCGGGATCATAGAATTTCATGTAGCCGACAAGGGCGACGAGGCCGCTCCGCTCGGCCTGCTCGACCAGCGGGCGCGCCTCCTGCGGCGTGAAGGCAAGCGGCTTCTCGACGATCAGGTGCTTGCCGGCGCGGATTGCATCGGCAACCATCTCGCCATGATCGTAGGTGCAGATCACGACCGCATCGACATTCGGGTCGGCAAGCAGCGCGCGATGGTCGGTATATCTGGCAGTGACGCCATAATGTTCCGCGACCTTGTCGGCCGTGCCGGGAGAGATGTCGCACAAGGCGGCGATGCGAAACGCCGGCAATTCCATCAGATAAGGCAAGTGCATCAGCTGGGCGATCTCGCCGCAGCCGATGACGCCGACGCCAATAACGCGATCCTGCATGTCAACCCTTCACGGCGCCGGCTGTCAGGCCGGCGATGAACTGCCGTTGCATGGCGACAAAGACGACGATCACCGGCAGTGTCGTGATCGTCAACGCGGCGAAATAGAGCGTCCAGAGCGAGTCGTATTGCTGGAAGAAGCTGACCAGTCCAAGCGGGATGGTCTGCACCGAAGGGTCGCGCAACAGCAGGAAGGCCAGGAAGAAATCATTCCAGATCTCGATGAAGCCGAAGATGAGGATCAGCGCAACGCCCGGCCGCACCAGGGGCAGCATGATGTGGATCAGGATCTCGAGCCGGCTGGCGCCATCGATGCGCGCGGCATCTTCG
>NZ_RZQY01000834.1:0-2221 GCF_003998575.1 Mesorhizobium sp. M7A.F.Ca.CA.001.10.2.1
GCCGAACCGCCTTCCTCGCGAACGACGCCGGCAATCAGCATCTGGCCGGATCCGAGCATGTCTCCCAGCGCCGTCAATGCGTCCGGACGCTCGGTGAAGAGGAAAGGCACCGAGGTTTCGGGCCACAGGATCAGCTGCGGCTTTTGATGGCCTGGGTCCGGCGCCTTGGCCGAGAGCCCCATCAGGACCGCGAAGATGCGGTCGCGCACCGAGGCATCCCATTTTTCCGACAGGTCCACGGCCGGCTGAACGATGCGGACATCCAGGCTGCGTGAAGCTGGCGGTTCGGGAGCGCCAAGCCTGACATAGCCGAAGCCGACATGGGCGGCGGCGAGCATGACAAACAGTGCCGCGCCGAGGCGCAGGTGCCGACGTGCCGCCAGCAGTGCCGGCAGTGCGAAGACGAACACGGCGAGCGCGTTCATGCCGATCATGCCCGTCACCGAGACGCTCTGCATCAGCAGCGGCACGGGCATGGCCGCGTAGCCGACGGCATTCCAGGGAAAACCGGTGAACAGGAAATCGCGCAGCCATTCCGCCAACCCGAAGCCGAAGGCAAGGGCGGCGATGCGGCCAATGTCGTTGCTCCACAGCAGCCGGGCTACGATTGCAGCAAAGCCGTAGAAAAAGGCGAGCATGAAAGGAATGCCGACCACCGCGAAGGGGAGCGCCCAGGCAAAACTGTCGGCCTCGACCAGCAGCGCCGAGCCGATCCACCAGAGGCCGGCGAGGAAATAGCCGAAACCGAACCACCAACCGACGGCAAAAGCCGGCCGCAGACGCCGGAACAGGCTGCCGGAAGCTTCGCCGGTGGCGCCGTCGAGCAGCCAGACCAGCAGCGGAAACGAGACGAAACAGGCGGCGAAGAAATCGTAAGGCGCCTGCCCAAGCACGGCAAAAGCGCCCGCGAGAAACGCCACGAGCGCACGCCGCCAACCCCAAAGCAGAATTATCCGGCCGGTGAGGCGCTCCATGCATACTTCCGAGTCGCGAATCAGGACACAAGATTTAACAGGCTGCGCTCCGCGCTCCAAACGGGCGGATGGCTGGCTGAGATGCACAGCTCCGGCCCTGCCCTACCGGTGCCAACCCTCGATTTGAACGCCGCCCAGCCGCTCGGCCTCCTCGCGCGGAACCGAACGGATGGTCTGCGTGAAGGTCCAGACATGGCCCTCGGGGTCGCGGGCACGATACTGGCGCTCGCCGTAGAACTGATCCGCCGGCTCCTGGATTATCTCAGCGTCGGTCGCCCGCGCCTGCTCGCAATGCGCATCCAGGCCGCCCTTCAGCCTGACATAGATCGACTGCGTGTTCCTGCCCGAGACCGAAGCCGGGCTGGCAACATAATCGCTCCATTCGGAATCGACGATGATGTAGCTGTCGCCGAATCGCATCTCTGCATGGACGAGTTTTCTCTCGGCATCGCTGACTACCATGCTGCGCTCGAAGCCAAATGCTGCTTCAAGCCAGTCCAGCTGCTGCTTCAAGCCAGTCCAGCGCGGCACGAGGGTCCTTGTAGAAGACACCGGACCCCAGACTTGGATGCTTGAACGGGTCGTCGACAGTCATCGGGCGAGCGTGAGGCTCACGCCTGTTCGGTGCGCGCGGTGGCGCGCCGGCGGCGCTCACCCTTCTGGCTCTGCACGATGCGCACGCGCTTGACGCGGCGCGGATCAGCATCGAGGACGTGGAATTCGAAGCCGGGTATGGCCTGCACCACCTCGCCGCGGGCCGGAACACGGCCAAGCGTGTTGAAAATCATGCCGCCGATCGTGTCGACATATTCGCCATGTTCACCGGCGGCGAAATCCCCGCCGATCATCTTGGCCACGTCGTCGATCTCGGCCTTGCCGTCGACGATGAACACGCCGTCGCCGCTCTGGGTGATCATCGGCTCGTCGTCGTCATGCTCGTCCTCGATGTCGCCGACCACCATCTCGACGATGTCTTCCAGCGAGGCGAGGCCGTCGGTGCCGCCATATTCGTCGATGACCAGCGCCATCTGGGTGCGCGTCGTCTGCATGCGGCCCATCAGGTCGGAGGCAAGCATCGACGGCGGCACGAACAGCACCGGGCGGATCAGATTGAGGTCGCCAATGGTGCGTGCGAGGTCGACCTGGGCAAGATCGAGAACCGTGGCAGCGGGGGTTTTCCTGGTCGTGCGGCCCTTCTTGACGCGCGCGATCTTGGTGATGTGGGCCAGCACGTCACGGATATGGAC
>NZ_RZQY01000835.1:0-2215 GCF_003998575.1 Mesorhizobium sp. M7A.F.Ca.CA.001.10.2.1
GGCTAGGGGTGGGGGTACGGCGCCGACATCTCAAGTTGCCACGCCCGCCGGCGCACCGCGTCCCGAGGGCGAAAGACCGCTGGCTTCGCCTGCCGTGCGTCTGCGGGCAAAGGAAGCCGGCATCGATCTCAGGCAGGTTGCGGGATCCGGCCCTGCCGGCCGCATCGGCCATGAGGACATCGAAGCGTTCCTGGCGCGCGGGCCGCAGGTTGCCAGGACATCCGGCCTCGCCCGCAACGATGCGATCCAGGATATCAAGGTGGTCGGCTTGCGGCGCAAGATCGCCGAGAAGATGTCGCTGTCGAAATCGCGCATCCCGCACATCACCTATGTCGAGGAGATCGATGTCACCGCGCTGGAGGAATTGCGCGCCGCGCTCAACAAGGAGAAGCGCCCAGGTAGGGGTGGCGTGGAGCGGCCGAAGCTGACGCTGCTGCCGTTCCTGATGCGGGCCATGGTCAAGGCGATCGCGGACCAGCCCAACCTCAATTCGCTGTTCGACGACGAGGCCGGCATCATCCACCAGCATGGCGGCATCCATATCGGCATCGCCGCGCAGACGCCGTCGGGGCTGGTAGTGCCTGTGGTCAAACATGCCGAGGCGCGCGACATCTGGGAGTGCGGCGCAGAAATCATCAGGCTGGCCGAGGCGGCCAAGTCCGGCACGGCGACACGCGACGAGCTGTCCGGCTCGACCATCACCATCACCTCGCTCGGCGCCATGGGCGGCGTGGCGACGACGCCGGTCATCAACCATCCGGAAGTGGCGATCATCGGCGTCAACAAGATGATGGTGCGGCCGGTGTGGGACGGCACCCAGTTCATCCCGCGCAAGATGATGAATTTATCGTCAAGCTTCGACCATCGGGTGATCGATGGGTGGGATGCGGCGGTGTTCATCCAGCGGATCAAGACGCTGCTGGAAACGCCGGCGCTGATCTTTGTGGATTGAGGTGATGAGGCCGATGTCGAAGCTTGAGACGGACCTTCGGAAGTTACCGGCGTTGGAATGTGGGCTCCCCCTTCTCCCCTTGTGGGAGAAGGTGTCGCCGAAGGCGACGGATGAGGGGTGTTCCAGGGAACGCCAACGCCTCACTCCGCTGGAACACCCCTCATCCGTCTCGGCGCTAACGCGCCGATCCACCTTCTCCCACAAGGGGAGAAGGACAGGGCGCCCGGCGGCCGAAAGGAAGCAGCCAACATGAAAGAAATCTCCTGCAAGCTGCTGGTCATCGGCGCCGGTCCCGGTGGTTACGTCTGCGCTATCCGTGCCGGACAGCTCGGCGTCGATACGGTGATCGTGGAAGCCGGCAAGCCGGGCGGCACTTGTCTCAATGTCGGCTGCATCCCGTCCAAGGCGCTGATCCATGCGGCGGAGGAGTTCGAGAAGGTGTCGCACATGGAAGGCGGCAAGAGCCCGCTCGGCATCTCGCTCACCGCACCGACGCTCGACCTGGCGAAGACGATCGCCTGGAAGGACGGCATCGTGAGCCGGCTCAACAGCGGCGTCGCCGGCCTGCTCAAGAAGGCAGGAGTCAAGACCGTGCATGGCTGGGCGAGCTTTCGCGACGGCAAGACGGTTGCGGTCGAGACCGAGACGGGAAGCCAAGTCATCCGCGCCGAGACGATCGTCATTGCCACCGGCTCGGCGCCAGTCGAGCTGCCGTTCCTGCCCTTTGGCGGTCCGGTGATTTCGTCAACCGAGGCACTGGCACTGAGCGACGTGCCGAGAAAACTCGCGGTCGTCGGTGGCGGCTATATCGGGCTGGAACTCGGCATGGCGTTTGCAAAAATGGGCGCCAAAGTGACCGTGGTCGAGGCCTTGCCGCGCGTGCTGGCGCAGTATGACGCCGAACTCACGCGGCCCGTGGTCAAGCGGCTCAACGCACTCGGCGTCGAGGTGATGCTGGGTGCCAAGGCCAAGGGGCTATCGACCAAAGGCGATGCGCTGCTGGTCGAGACGGCGGATGGCAAGAGCGCCAAGGTCGCCGCCGAAAAAATCCTGGTCACGGTCGGCCGCAAGCCGGTGACCGAAGGCTGGGGGCTCGAGCAGATCGACCTCGACAGGGCAGGCAAATTCATCCGCATCGACGACCAGTGCCGCACCTCGATGCGCGGCATCTTCGCCATCGGCGACGTCACCGGCGAGCCGATGCTGGCGCACCGGGCGATGGCCCAGGGCGAGATGGTCGCCGAGATCGTCGCCGGCCACAAG
>NZ_RZQY01000836.1:0-2203 GCF_003998575.1 Mesorhizobium sp. M7A.F.Ca.CA.001.10.2.1
GGCCAGGACATTGCGGGGATTGTCGAACGAAGAGCAGCCGATGGTTCCGGGCCAACCGTCGGCGCCCGGGTTGTCGCGTTGGTCGACGAGGCTGGTTGGACCGAACGCATCGCAGTCCCAACCGACCGTCTCGCCGCCCTGCCGGATGACGTCAGCTTCGTTTCCGCAGCCACGCTTCCTGTCGCCGGTACGACGGCGCTGAGGACTCTACGCCATGGCGGGGACCTCGCCGGCCAGCAGGTCTTGATCACCGGCGCAAGCGGTGCGGTCGGTCGTTTCCAGATCCAGCTCGCCCGCCATCAGGGCGGATTCGTGACCGCTGTCGCCGCCGCCCGGCACGCTGAGGATCTCCGCGGCCTCGGAGCCAGGCAGGTTGTCGAAGCGATAGACCTGGCCGAGGGGCCGTTCTCGCTGATTACCGAGTCGGTTGGCGGCCAAAGCCTCGCATGCGCGATCGAACGCGTCGCCCCTGGCGGGACCATCGTCATGTTCGGTTCGAGCAGCGGCGAACTAACGCCCGTCGGATTCCGCCAGTTCGTTCCGGATCATGAAGGAGCGAGGCTTCAGACCTTCGCCTACTACACGTCCGGTCCAGGCATTGGCGAGGACATCGCCTCGCTGCTCGCTCTGGTCGCAGCCGGCCGGCTCGAAACACGCGTGGCCTTGACCGTGCCATGGACAGACATCGCCCAAGCGCTGGACGCACTGCGACAGCGCAGCTTCAGCGGCAAGGCCGTTCTCACCATAACAGGATGAGCATCCTGTTATGTCACACGTGCTGGCCGCCATTGATGTGAATTTCCGAGCCCGTCACATAGGACGCCTGCTGCGAACACAGGAAGAAGATGATGTCGGCGACTTCGGCCGTGGTGCCAAGGCGCCTGAGAGGGATGGTCTCGACGATCTTGTCAGTGCCCGGCGACAGGATCGCGGTGTCGATCTCGCCGGGCGCAATGGCATTGACGCGGATGCCGTGCGGGCCGAAATCATGTGCCATCTCGCGCGTCAGCGAGCCGAGTGCCGCCTTCGATGTGGCGTAGGCCGTGCCGGCGAAGGGATGCACGCGGGTTCCGGCGATCGAGGTTACGTTGACGATCGAGCCCTTGGCCGCCGCCAGCTCCTTGAACAGGCCGCGCGCCAGCATGATCGGCGCGAAGAAATTGACCTGGAACACGTCGCGCCAGACATGCATCGGCGTGTCGATCGAATCCATGCGGCTGTTGCCGTCCTTGAGCTTCGGCGAAATGCCGGCATTGTTGACCAGCGCATGCAACTGGCCGCCATGCGCTTCCAGCCGGTGGCGGATTTCGGAGACGGCGATGCCGACATCCTCCTGATCGGCGAGATCGACCTTGATGTGGTCTTCCGGCCCGGCCGGCCACGGGCAATCCTCGGCGAAAGCCTGCCTGGAGCAGGTGATGACGCGCCAGCCCTCGCGCGAAAAACGCTTGACGGTGGCGTGGCCAATGCCGCGGCTGGCGCCGGTCAGCACGATGGTCTTTCGGGTGTCGAGCTCAGTCATTTCAAGGTCTCCGGCCGGCAGATGTAGCCGAACGCCGCCGAGGTGGCGAGAGGCCGAAATGTCACCATTCACCTCAGAGGAGGAACCGGGAAGCCGGCTCGCCGTTGGTTCGGGAGTTGCAGGACAGGGCGCGGGGTCTCAGATCAAATCAATCGGGACAGAGCCATGACGCAGACAGCACCCCTCGACATAGCCACCGACTTCACCAAGGCGTGGACAAGCCACGACCTCGACAAAGCAGCATCCTTGGTTGCCGACGACGTCGTCTTTGATGGGCCGATGCAGCAATCGACCGGCAAGAAACCCTATCTCGAGGGCCTGACCAAACTATCACAGGATGTGACCGGTGTGCGCATGATCGCGGCCTTCGGTGACGATCACCAGGCGCTGCTGATGTATGATTTGATGACCAAGTCGTCCGGCGCGCTTTCCTGCGCCAAGCACCTCACCATCAGCGATGGCAAGATTCACAGCGACAAACTGACCTTTGACAGCAAGAAGTTGGGCAGCGCCAAGCCACGGAATTAGTGGATCGGATCAGCCGCCAAGGAGGTCGAGGATCGAGGTCTGCCGCTTTTTGCGCGGACCGCCGACGTCGCCTGGCGGCACCGGGTGCTTGATCGACGCGGTGGCGCCGTCATCCTCCGGCATGGAGGGGCCGTCGGCATCGACGGTTTGGGC
>NZ_RZQY01000837.1:0-2200 GCF_003998575.1 Mesorhizobium sp. M7A.F.Ca.CA.001.10.2.1
GCCTGCCCGAGTTCGAATATTACATTCCGATGGATCCGAGCCGGCAATGGACGCCGCAACAGCTGGTCGACATAGCCTTCGTTTCCGACAAGCAGAAGGCGCCGGGCGGGCCCGCCGTCTACAACAACACCGGCTATGTTCTGGCCGGCATGGTGATCGAGGCTGTCTCCGGCCAGTCGCTGGGCGGTTATGTCAGAAGCGCGGTGCTGCACCCGCTCGGCCTGACAAACACCTGGTCGCCGGCCACCGAAGCCTTTCCGGAAAAGTCGATGGTGCGTGGTTACTACCACCGCCCCCCGCCGCCAGCGAATGCGCCCACCGACATCGCCTCGGGCGGCGAGATGTGGCGCATGGATGGCGTGCTGCCCTACTCCGACGACTTGCAGGATTCCTCCGATTCCTTCCCGTTCGGCGCCGCTTATGGCTGCGGCGACATGGTGTCGACGCCGTCCGATATGGTGAGCTTCATGCGTGGTCTCTTTTCCGGAAAGCTGCTGTCGCCGCCGTTCTTCGCCGAGATGTTCGAACACCGCGTGCCGGCAAGTTTCCCTGGCACACGCATGCGCGAGACCGGCGCCGGCATGTTCCAGAGCGCCTACGCCGATCGCGCCTTCTACGGCCACCAGGGCAGCATCCCCGGCTACGTCGCCGTGATGCTGCACGACCCGCTGTCCGGCCTGACCATCGCCATGACCAGCAATGTCGGCTCCGGCAACCGGCTGTCCTTCCAGGCCAGTGGCCTCCATCCGGTGGTCGATAAGGCGATCAGGATCATTCTGGAAAACTAGCCGCGAAAGATCGCCACGGCGGCAGCGATGATCGCCGCGTTGTCCTTCGCCACAGTTCCATCGGCGAGCGTATTGCCGTCTTCCAGACCGACCCGTGTCGACCAGCGCTTGCGATGCGCAACCTTGACGAAGGGCCAGACAGTTGCATCGACGCCATGCAGCAGGATCGGCCGCCGTACCCCGGCGCGCTCGAGCACGGCGACGATGCCATGCGCTTCGTCGAGTGCAGCGGACAGGTCCGGGATGTCGATCTCGATCAGAATGCGCAGCACCTGGTCGTGGCCGGGAAGCGCTACGAAGCGCTCGGCATCGGCGACGACGGCAAGCCCCGCCTCGATGCCGACACCACGCTGGCGCAGCAGTTCCATCACGGCGGGCGCATCCGGTTCGGACAGGTTGACCGAAGCATAGTCGGGCAGGTCTCGCCAGCCGGCGATCGCCGTGCGGGTCCGCTCGACGTCGTTCTCGATCCAGGCGCCGGTCGACACGCCGACCAGTGTTCCCGGGCAGGTCCGGCGCACCGCCAGCACGGTGGCGTCGACGGCTGCCAGGCTTTCGCGCCCGTCAGTGCCGCGCGGATGGATGTGCAGTTCGGCCGCTCCAGCGGCGACGCAGGCTGCCGCATCGCTGGCCATTGCCTCGGCAGTCAGCGGCAGCTTCGGGTGGAAATCGCGCACGCGCGCGCCGTTGATGCAGGCCTGGACGATCATCGGTCTCACCTTGCGCAGGAAGTTGACAGTCTAATCACGCGGCGGTGAAGCCGCCAATCTCCCCCGTGTGGGGGAGATCTTCAATCTCATCAAGCGTGCAGGCTGCGAAACAGATCGAAAATCTGATTGTTCAGGTCGGCAGGACAGCGCCCCCCTTTATCCTGCCGGACATCTCCCCCACGGGGGGAGATTGGCAGCATCAACGCCGCGCGCCTCCCCGCAACATTCGGCGGCATTTGAATAAAAGCCGCTTGTGGATATTTACCCGGCGTTCCCTCGTCTCCGGCAAGGTCTTCTAGGGCGGGATCATGGAGGGACCATTGACCAGCGATTTTTCAGCCGCCCGCATCCACCTCGAACGAGCCTATCATTATCTGCAAGGCAACGACGAGACGAGTCGCGCGGCCTGTGAAGCGCTCGATCTGTTGATCGAAGCGGTGACGGAAGCGCAGCACAGGCGACCCGAGGCTGGAGTGCTGGAGTTTCCGCAATCGACGGCGCGGCGAACCGGATAGAATGCGGCGAGTTTCAGGTCAGTTCGGCCTGGCCTGAAACTCGCCGCACCCGGATCACGATGCCTTGCGGGCCGTCGCTCCCTTGGTCGCACGCGCGACAATTCGTTCCAGCGGCTCTGGCCGGTGCAGCAAAAATCCCTGGCCGAAGGCGACGCCCATGTCGCTCAACATGGCCAGCGTGTCCTGC
>NZ_RZQY01000838.1:0-2178 GCF_003998575.1 Mesorhizobium sp. M7A.F.Ca.CA.001.10.2.1
ACATTATGCGATGGGCGATTACCTTACGGCAATCACCAGCGGACTGGAGCAAGGCAGGCGGCTGGCGAGCCAGCGCGTCGCTGAGATCACCGGCCTGCCACTCGATTTGGTGCAACGGAACTCCGCTCGCATCCCCACCAGCCTGTTCGCAAGGGAGTTCGCCCGTGCCAGCGGCAAGGTGCTCAGCCCCTATGACGCCACGATCGGCACAGCCGATATCGCGCCTGAGAGCGCCCGCATCGCCGGCCCGGATCCGGTGCTCGACCGCAGCGTGCCGGCGCTGACGTCGGCTTTCGTCGGCTACATCCGTGACGAATTGAGTTTCCGCACCGATGTCAGCTATCGGCTGCTCAATGGCGAAATCAGCCACAAATGGGATTACGGGACCAGCGCCTCGCGGCAAGGCTATGCCGGAGTGATGGACGATCTGCAGCGCGCACGCTCACTGAACCCTTCGCTTGGTGTCGTGATCGTCAACGGCTACACCGACCTGGTCACGCCTTACCTCGCCTCGCGCTACCTGGTGAACCAGATCCCATCGCTCGCCGATGCCAAGCCTATCCGTCTCGATGTCGTCGAGGGCGGGCACATGATGTATTTCAGGTCCGACGGCCGACGCGCGCTGAAAGAAGCCGCTTCGGAGCTTTACCAGGCGACGCAGTAGGCTTGGCGACAGTGCAGCTCGGCATGGCCCCCTGCCCCAACATAACCAGCGGGCTGGCGTAGCGCCGCAGCGATTTTCGCCCTTATAGCTTGGTGCCGAGGGAACTGAATTCACAGCTCCTCGTGTCGCTCCTCACAGCATTCTGCCGCTCCGGCAATTTGGTCCCACGCGCCTTATGGCCGATATCGCCATTCTCGAAACACGCGAGCGGGTGCTTGCAGGCATCCTGCTGACCGGTGCTGCCTATTTGCTGTTTTCGACACAGGATGCCTCGATCAAGCTGTTGGTCGTCGGCATGAGCGTCTGGCAGATCATGTTCTTCCGCAGCATTGCCATTCTGGGCGCGTGCGCGGCGATCGGCGGACGACAGTTGTTTGCCGACACGATGCGCTCGCCGATCGTGCGGCCGATGCTGGTGCGCAGTGCCTTCACGCTTGCTGCGTGGCTGTGTTACTACAACGCCGCGCGCAGCCTGCAGCTCGCCGAGCTGACCACCGTCTATTATGCGGCCCCGATCATCGTCACAGTGCTTTCAGTGTTCCTGCTCGGCGAAAAGGTGCCGATGCTGCGCTGGCTGGCGGTGCTGATCGGCTTTGCCGGCGTGTTCGTCGCTTGCGATCCGACCCATCTCGGCCTGTCCGTGCCGGTGCTGCTGGTGCTGGCGGCGGCCTTCTTGTGGGGCATCGCCATCGTGCTCTTGCGCAAGACCGCCCTTGCCGAGTGCTCGATGATCCAGCTCCTGCTCAACAATTTCTATTTCCTGCTGTTTTCGGCGGTGCCGGCATTGTTGTTGTGGCGGACACCGGACGGGGCTCAGTTGCTGCTCCTTGCCAGCGTCGGCGCACTCGGCGGCCTGGCACAATATCTTCTGTTCGAAGGCATGAAGCGCACACCGGCTTCGGTCCTCGCGCCGCTGGAATACACCTCGCTGTTGTGGGCATTCGCACTCGGCTTTGCGATCTGGGGCGACGTGCCGCGCCGCGAGGTGTTCCTGGGCGCTGCGCTGATCGTCGCCGCCGGCCTGTTGATCGTCGGCACCGAGCATTTCCGCAAACGCCTATGATGTGGATCACCATCATTGCTGACACTACGATGTCAGGACCAAGCGGCGTAGGCTGGTTGCATGACTGACATTGCAGCCGCCACCGACACCGCCGCAGAGCGCACACTCGGCATCATCCTGGTGTCGTCCTCAGCTGCCGTTTTCGGCCTGACCGGTGTTCTGACAAAGTCGATCCATGCCGACCCGTTGACCATCATCTGCTGGCGCGGCTTTGTCGGCGCCATCCTGATCAGCTTCTATGTGCTGTGGCGGCGTCACCGTTCCGGTAACCGCGAAACGCTGCGGCTTGGCTGGCGCGGCTGGCTGCTGGCGGTAGAGGGAGCTCTGGCCAGCATCGCCTTCATCTCGGCGTTCAAGTTCACCTTCGTCGCCAATGTCGCGGTCATCTATGCCACAGCACCTTTCGTCACCGCGCTGCTGGCTTGGGTTCTGACGCGCGAACCCTTCCGGT
>NZ_RZQY01000839.1:0-2178 GCF_003998575.1 Mesorhizobium sp. M7A.F.Ca.CA.001.10.2.1
GCATCACCACGACCAATGGCGATGGCGCGCTCATCTGGGCAACCGTCAACGGCACCGACTACGCGCAGGTCAGCGGCGGAGCCATCAACGCCTTCACCGCCTATGCAAACAAGGACAATGCCAGCACCTGGCTGACCGGCGACGTGGTCAGTGACGCGGGCGGGGCGGCCAACACCCCGTTCGCCAACACCGTTGCGGGCAACGTCCAGCTCGGCGGCATCAAATACACCGCCGCGGCCAACTCCATAGTCACCGTCGGCGCCAGCAACACGCTCGGCGTGGACGGCACGATCATTGTCGCCTCCAGCGTCAACAATGCCAGTCAGACCATCACCGGCGGCTCGATCACCGGCGCGACCGGCGGCGGTACGCTGGGCGTGCTCGAAAACAGCACGGGCACCGGTACCTTCACGATCGCGTCGACGATCGTCGACAATGGCGGCGCAACCAGCTTCGCCAAGGGCGGCGCCGGCAAGGTCGCGCTGACCGGCGCGAACAGCTACACCGGGGGCACGACGCTGAGCGGCGGCACGTTGGCCATCGACAGCGTCGCCAATGGCGGCTCTGCGAGCAGCATTGGCGCTTCGGGCGCGGCTTCGGCGAACCTGGTGCTCGAAAGCGGTACGCTGGAATATACCGGCGTCGGTGCGGGCACGACCGACCGCGGCTTTACCCTGGTCAATGGTGGTGCACCGCGGACGATCCAGGTCGACAGCGGCAATCTGAGCTTCGGCGGCGTGGTCGTCGGTTCGGACGATGCCGGATTCAACAAGACCGGCGCCGGCCTGCTGACACTTGGCAATGCCGCCAACACCTATACCGGCATCACGACGATCTCCGCCGGTACGCTGTCGGTCAACACGCTGGCCGATGGCGGTGTGGCGAGCGGTATCGGCGCATCGTCCTCGGATGCCGAGAACCTCGTGATCCAGACCGGCGGAACGCTGCAATATACCGGGGCGACCGCCAGCACCGATCGCGGCTTCACGCTCAACGGAGGCGCGGGTGGCTCGCTCGATGTCACCAATGCGGCAACGACGCTCACCGTCAGCGGCACGGTGGTTGGCGCCGTGCCGTTTCACAAAGCCGGCGCCGGCACTCTGGTTTTTTCGGGCACCAACAGCAACAACGGTCCGACATTCATTGACGGCGGCACGTTGCGCGCCGGATCGACCCAGGCCTTTGGTGGTCCCAATGCCATGAATTTGGCGGATGTCGCCGGCGTCACGCTCGACCTGAACGGTTTCAACAACAAGGTCGGCGGGTTGTCGGGAGGCGGCGCGAATGGCGGTACCGTTCGCCTCGGCGGAGCGACCCTGACGGTCGGCGGCACGACCGTCAGCTTCAGCGGCGCCATCACCGGGGCCGGCGGCCTCACCAAGGACAATAGCAGCACCCAGACGTTTGTCGGCTGCAACAACACCTATACCGGCGCGACGAACATCATCGGCGGTACGCTCAGCGTGGATTGCCTTGCCAATGGCGGCCAGGCAAGCGGCATCGGCGCTTCGACCAGCGCCTCCGCCAACCTTGGCCTGAATGGCGGCGTCCTTGCCTATACCGGCGGCAGCATCAGCATCGACCGCGGCATCACACTTGCCACTACCGGTGGGGCCATCAACGTGGTGAATGCCGCCACCGTGCTCGGCGTGAGCGGCCCGATCGTCGGTGCCGGCGCCTTCCGGAAGGACGGCGCAGGCACGCTCGTCCTGTCCGGTAACAACACCTATACCGGCATCACGACAGTCACAGGTGGCATCCTGCGCGCCGGCTCCAGCAGCGCCATCGGAGCGGGTGGATTCGGCCTGAACAACACCGCCGGTGTCGCACTCGATCTCAACAATTTCAGCACCTCCATCTCCTATCTGAATGGCGGTGGCGCCATAGGCGGCAATGTCACGCTTGGCACGGCGACGCTGACGATCGCCTCGAACGTCAGCGCGGCCGGTTTTGCCGGCGCGATCAGCGGCAGCGGCGGGATCATCAAGGGCGGAACCGTCACCCAGGCGCTCAGCGGCTGCGCGAGCTCCTATACCGGCAGCACCACTGTCAGAGGCGGCGTGCTGCAGGTCTCGTGCCTGGCCAATGGCGGCGTCAACAGCGCGATCGGCGCATCGAGCAGTGCTGCGGCCAACCTCGTCCTCACCGGCGGCACCCTGCAATATGTCGGCACGGGCG
>NZ_RZQY01000083.1:0-14500 GCF_003998575.1 Mesorhizobium sp. M7A.F.Ca.CA.001.10.2.1
AAGCCGAGCCGTTCCGCGCCAAGCCGGAAGCAATCGGGCGCCGGCTTGCCGCGGGAGACATCTTCCGCCGCGACGATGATGGCCGGGACGGGGATGCCGGCGGCCTTCATGCGCAACAGCGCCAGCTCACGTGGGGCGGAGGTGACGATTGCCCAGCGTTCGGGCGGCAGCGAATCGAGAAATGCCACGGCGCCTGATATCTGGATAATGCCATCGAGATCGGCCGCCTCGGCCTTCAGCAGCAGATCAGCCTCGTATGCCGGGTCGACGCCCGGCAGTGCCAGGCCGGTGATGGTCTCGATCGCGCGCACGCCATGGATCGTCGGCAGGAAGGCGGCGACGTCGAGCCCCTGGCGGAGAGCCCAATTGCTCCACACCCGTTCCGCCGAGGCGATGGAATTGATGAGCGTGCCGTCCATGTCGAAGAGGAAGGCCGCGAATTTTCTGCCTGAATACATGATTTTCCTTGAGTCCGGGGAGGCGCTTGGTCGGGTGGCCGAACCTAACGTCTCGACTGCGGCAGGGGAAGACACGGGGGCGTGCTTTTCGATCGGCCCAGGGAACCACGATATCCTCCGGGCGTTTGGGAAGGACTGCTTCTCACAACAACGATCGAAGGGGGACCAACGGTGCTGATCCGGCTCGGCTACGAAATCGCCATCGAATGCGTAGCCGCCACGCCGGTGATTTCAGTGCTCGAGATCCATCGGGACAGGCAGGGCGACATCAAGCGGCAGACGCGGGTGCTGACCTCGCCCGCGGTGCCGACAAGGCTGTACCACGATCTGCATGGCAATGCCTGCCGGCGCTTCACAGCGCCCGCCGGTGGTTTTCGCATCCTGTACGACGCGGTCGTCGAGGACAGCGGCGAGACGGACGAGGTAAACACGCTGGCCAGGGAAGTGCCGGTGGCGGACCTGCCGGACGAAGTTCTCGGGTATCTCCTGGGCAGCCGCTATTGCGAGACGGATCATCTGAGCAGCCTGGCCTGGCAGCTCTTCGGTGACATCCCGTCCGGCTGGGCGCGCGTGCAGGCGATCGTCGACTATGTCCACAACCGGCTGTCGTTCGGCTATGGCTATGCGCGCTCGACCCGCACCGCGGCTCAGGCGCATGAGGAGCGCGTCGGGGTTTGCCGCGACTTCGCCCATCTGGCGATCACGCTTTGCCGCTGCATGAATATTCCGGCACGCTATGTGAACGGCTATCTCGGCGATATCGGCGTGCCAGCCGATCCGGCGCCGATGGACTTCTCGGCGTGGCTGGAAGTGTTCCTCGATGGCAAATGGTACACGTTCGATCCTCGCCACAACACGCCCAGAATCGGCCGTATCGTCATCGCCCGCGGCCGCGACGCCACCGACGTGCCGCTGCTGCACAGTTTCGGCCCCCACCGGCTCAGCCTGTTCAAGGTGTGGACCTATGAACAGGAAGGCAATCTGTTCAACCCGCCCTACCACGGCATCGACAGGACCGTCAGCGCACAGATGCTGGCGTAATCGCGACGCCTACCGATGCGACAGGGTGGCAGGGAGGTTCTTTCTAGGCGCAACTTTCGGGACACATGGTCCGCTTCGGCACAGTGAGCTTGTGCCGCAACAGGACGCCGTCGATGGCGTCGCGATGCCTTGGGCCAGATCATGGTAAGCGGCCGGTAAACGCGAGCGCCACGGTGCGTTCCCGTTTACCAACCGTTCACCTTTGCGGGTTCCAAAATTCAACAAAAACAATGACTTGCTGTTGGGAGGCGAGCTCTCTGCCAGGCCAAGGCATCATCCGGCGGGAATCCTGCATTGCCCTTTCCGCGGCGACGAGGCCGAGGCGAGTGGAGGCTGTAGGATGCGGAATTACGGGGGTCTTGTTCACGCGGTCGGCGGCTTCGCCAGGGATCGCGGTGGAAATTTCGCGGTCCTGTTCGGCCTTAGCGCCTCGGTCTTGGCGCTGGCAGCGGGCTTCTCGGTCAACGTATCGCAGCTCTACAATGCCAGATCGAGCCTCCAGAGCGTGGTCGACGCCGCGGTCACGTCGACGGCACGCGACCTGACGACCGGCGCCACCAACGAAGCCGATGCCGACACATCGGTGCAGGCCTTTCTCGACGCCAACAGCCAAGCAGGCATTCTGCAGGCCGACCAGATCGTGCTCGACAGGTTGATCGTCGACAGGACTGCCAAGACGGTTCAGGCCGACGCCCATATCGATGTCGCGCTGTACTTTCCGATTTTCGGCACGGGCGACATGAAACGCGTCACCGCTTCCACAACGGCGCTCTATTCGGACAAGACCGTCGAAGTGGCGATGATGCTGGACATAACGGGATCGATGGCCAAGCGCGGCAAGGTCGACAAGATCGGCGATCTGAAAGCTGCTGCAAAAAATGCTGTTCTGACGATGCTGCAGAAGCAGGATCCGCAGAACCCCCGCATCCGCGTAGCGATTGTGCCTTATGCATCTGGCGTCAACGCCGGCAAGCTGGCGGAAAACATCTATGCCGAGAAGCAAGGCAGCTCTGAGCTCCCACCCGTCGCCGGCAGTCCGCTTCTCGTCGCCAAGACAGGCAAAAATCTGCTGCCGTCCTTCAGCGACTACATCTCCATTGTCGGCGCGGCGATGCCACGCCCCGACAATTGCGCCACCGAGCGCAAGGACAAGAACGGCAACGCAGATATGAGCGCCGACGGCCCAGGCACTGTTCGCACCGACAGGAACGGCAAGAAATACTATGCCCTGGTCAACCGGGACGATCATCTCGGCGGAGGTATGAACAGGTGCCCTGGTGCGGAGGTGATCCCGCTGACCGCCGACTCCGATGCATTGCTTGAATCGATCGAGGACTTCCAGGCCGATGGCTACACGGCCGGCGCGATCGCCATTCAGTGGACCTATTATATGCTGTCGCCGCAATGGCGCACTGCAATCAGGAACGCCGGTCTCGGCAAAGGCGCCTCGGATGCCGATCCGAAGAAGATCGCCAAGGTCGCGATCCTGATGACCGATGGCCAGTTCAATACCGCCTTCGCCGGGGCTGGGGACAGGTACAATAGCCAGGGCAACCTTGCGCGCGGCAACGCCGAAACGCTGTGCGAAAATATGAAAAATGATGGCATCGAGATTTTCACCATTGGCTTCGATCTGGACGACAAGGACATGTCGGCAACCGAGCGGGATCAGGCAAAGGCGGTGCTGAAGGACTGTTCGTCGAAGGATACCTCCGCCGCCAAGAGGCATTTCTTCGACGTGTCCACCGGAGCCGAATTGGACGACGCCTTTCAGGAGATCATTCGCAACACCGAAAAGGTCGCATTGACCCAGTAGTCCGCAAACGGAAAAGGCCGCCGCTTCTTTCGAAGCCGGCGGCCTTCCGTGTTTCCGTCCGTGGCGCGGCCTTGGCGGCGACCTATCGGGTCACCCGCCGCGCATTTCGCGCCTTAACGGGAAGACTGCTTCCCGAAAGTGCAATCCGCTGAGGCCACGTTCTGGAAAACGAAATCACTCGACATCGGATCACCTCCTTTCGATTTGTTGAACACATACTGATGATGGGGTGCATTGCAGCAAAAGACAAGGTGCAGGTCTGAAATTAGCCAACGGGGGGCTTGGTGCGAGCCGCTTGCGATTGCCAGGCCGGCCGGGCAAACTTCTGCCTGGGGCCAGCATTCGGAGGAGTCGCATGGAGGCAGCCGAAAAGGCCGCTCGCATCGTTCGAACGGTGATCGAAACATTGAAACCGGGGTTTGCCGTCAGGCTATGGACCGGGGAGCGGATCGGCCCCGCCACGGGTCCGGTGCTCACCATCAACGACCAGGACATCGTCTGGCAGATCGTGAAGCGGCCGTCCCTGTCGACGCTGATCGAGATGTGGATTTCCAAGACGATCAACATCGAAGACGGGACGATTTTCGACTTTTATGCCCTGCCGTCGCAAGGCAAGCTCAGAACCAAGCTCAAATCGCTGCCGAAAATGGCGATCCTGGGCGACCTGCCTTCCGTGCTTTTGGCGCGCAAGCAGATGACGGCGCGGACCGATCTGTCGGGGCGCAATCCCTATGTCAGCGGTTCGAGCCAGGAGGCGATCCAGCATCACTACGACATTTCGAACGCCTTCTACCGGCTCTTCCTCGACGAGCGCATGGTCTACAGCTGCGGCTACTTCAAGGATTTCGCCAACAGCATCGACCAGGCGCAGATCGACAAGCTCGACCATATCTGTCGCAAGCTCCGGCTGAAGCCTGGCGAACGACTGCTCGACATCGGCTGTGGCTGGGGAGCGATGCTCATCCATGCCGCGAAGAACTATGGTGTTATCGGCCACGGTGTCTCGCTGTCGCAGGCGCAGACCGATCTTGCCCGCGAACGCATCCGCGCCGAAGGGCTGGAGGACCGCATCACCATCGAGATCAAATCCTATGCCGAACTCACCGGCTCGTTCGACAAGATCTCGTCGATCGGCATGTTCGAACATCTTGGGCTCGCCAACCACGCCACCTATTTCAAGACCATTCATCGCCTGCTGAAGCCGGGCGGCATCTATCTGCACCACGCCATCACCCGGCGCAGCAAGGGCGACATGAAGAAGACCCTGCGCAAGGGGCCGGAGTACAAGGCGCTGCTCAAATACATCTTCCCCGGCGGCGAACTCGACACGATCGGAATGACAACAGGCAATCTCGAGGCGCATGGTTTTCTCGTCTACGATGTCGAGAACCTGCGCGAGCACTATGCCCGCACCTGCAGACTGTGGGCGGAGCGGCTGCACGAAAGGTTCGACGAGGCAATCGCCGAGGTGGGCGAAGCCAAGGCACGGCTATGGTTGCTTTACCTGACGGGCTGTTCGATCACCTTCGAACGCGCCTCGGCGCAGATTTTCCAGACCGTCGTGACCAAGCGCGCGCGTGGTCCAAGCGGCCTGCCGCCGACGCGGGCGGATCTGTATCGATAGCTTACAGGAAGCGCATCGCGTCGCCGGTTTCGACGCGCGCCGGCCGGTCGACCGTGCAATAGACGCCGAGATTGTGGGCGTTATGGCGAACCAGATTGCGCAGGATCGCCGGATCATGGTCGAAGCCATCCTGGGCGATGATGGTGAAACCGCAGCGGCGGCAGGGTTCGGAGATGGTCAGCAACAGGTCGCCGATGGCAAGCTTGCGGCCGATCCATTCCGTCTCCGGAAACGACCCTTCGAGTGCCGCCATGTCGACGACGATGTTGGGACGAAAACGGCGCGGATCGGGGGTGCCTTCCGGATGCAATGCCTTCAGGCGCGCCAGCGAAGCCGTGGTCAACAGATGGATCGGCGCCTTGCGATAACGCTCCGCCGTCAGCGGGCCGGAATAGTCAGGCGCGGCATTCTCGCGACGAAACGGCCGGATCGAGGCCTCGAAGCCGAGATAGGCCGATACCGCGCGGTCGCTCTCGATACTTGGCGCAGCCAGCCAGTTGCCCTCGGGAACGGCAATCTCGAGTTCCAGGGTCGGCGACAGCCGGGTTCGGATGCGCGGCACCTTGTGCCATTTCGGGTCGCGGTCCGGTCGCGCGATCTCATTGTCGGACGCGTCGACAAGGCCGAACATGCGGTCGCCCTTAATGCTCTCGATGTCGACCGAGATTGTCTCCCGGCGCTCGCCGGCAAGCGAACTCGCCGGATAGCGCCAAAGCTCACTGACAGTGCCAAGCGCTGCCTGCATCAGCTCTTCTTGTTTTGCCGGTTGGCGACCAAATCATCGACGACGGCCGGATCGGCGAGCGTCGAAGTATCGCCGAGCGCTGAAAAATCGTCCTCGGCAATCTTGCGCAGGATGCGGCGCATGATCTTGCCGGAACGCGTCTTCGGCAGGCCGGGCGCGAACTGGAGCTTGTCGGGCGAAGCGATGGCGCCGATCTCCTTGCGGACATGGGCGACCAGCTCCTTGCGCAGCTCCTCGCTCGGCTGCTCGCCGGCCATCAGCGTGACGTAGCAGTAGATGCCCTGTCCCTTGATGTCGTGCGGATAGCCGACGACGGCGGCTTCCGAAACCTTGTCGTGGCTGACCAGTGCGGATTCGACCTCGGCCGTGCCCATGCGATGGCCGGAGACGTTGATGACGTCGTCGACGCGGCCGGTGATCCAGTAATAGCCGTCGGCGTCACGGCGGCAGCCGTCACCGGTGAAATACTTGCCCTTGTAGGTCGAAAAATAGGTCTGCACGAAGCGGTCGTGGTCGCCATAGACGGTGCGCATCTGGCCCGGCCAGGAATCGGTGATGCACAGATTGCCGTCGGCCGCACCTTCCAGCACCTTGCCCTCGCCGTCGACCAGCTGCGGCTTGACGCCGAAGAAAGGCCGCGTCGCCGATCCCGCCTTGAGGTCGGTGGCGCCGGGCAGCGGCGTGATCAGGATGCCGCCGGTCTCGGTCTGCCACCAGGTGTCGACGATCGGCACCTTGCCGTTGCCGACGATGTTGAAATACCACTCCCAGGCTTCCGGATTGATCGGTTCGCCGACCGAACCCAGTACGCGCAGCGACTTGCGCGATGTCTTGGCGACATGCGCGTCGCCGGCGCCCATCAGCGCGCGCAGCGCCGTCGGCGCGGTGTAGAAGATGTTGACCTTGTGCTTGTCGATGACTTCCCAGAAGCGCGACTGCGACGGATAATTCGGCACGCCTTCGAACATCAGCGTGGTGGCGCCGTTGGCGAGCGGGCCGTAGACGATGTAGCTGTGGCCGGTGACCCAGCCGACATCGGCGGTGCACCAGTAGATGTCGCCGTCATGGTAATCGAAGACATATTGGTGGGTCATCGAGACGTAGACGAGATAGCCGGCGGTGGTGTGCAGCACGCCCTTCGGCTTGCCGGTCGAACCCGATGTGTAGAGGATGAACAGCGGGTCCTCGGCCTTCATCTTCTCGGGCTTGCATTCGGCTTTCACCGTCGCGACCTCGTCGTGGTACCAGACGTCGCGGCCTGAAACCCAGCCGGTCTTGCCGCCGGTGCGGCGCACGACCACCACCTTTTCGACTTTCGTTCCGGCTTTCGCGGCGATCTCGATCGCCTTGTCGGTGTTTTCCTTCAAAGGGATGGGCTTGCCGCCGCGCAGGCCTTCATCAGCCGTGATGACGAAGGTCGACTTGCAGTCGTCGATGCGGCCGGCCAGCGCATCCGGCGAGAAACCGCCGAAGACGATCGAATGGACGGCGCCGATACGCGTGCAGGCCAGCATCGCATAGGCGGCTTCCGGGATCATCGGCATGTAGATGGTAACGCGATCACCTTTCTTGACGCCGTGTTTCTTCATCACATTGGCGAGCCGGCAGACATGCTCGTAGAGCTCGTTATAGGTGACCTTCTTGTCATCGTAGGGATTGTCGCCTTCCCAGATAATGGCGGTCTGGTTGCCGCGCTTCTTCAGGTGCCGGTCGATGCAGTTGTAGGAAACGTTGGTCAGTCCGTCCTCGAACCATTTGATCGAGACCTTGCCGTCGAAGGAGGTGTTCTTGACCTTGCTGAAGGGCTTGAACCAGTCGATGCGCTTGCCGTGCTTGCCCCAGAATTTGTCCGGGTTCTTGACGCTGTCGGCATACCATTTCAGGTAGGTGTCATTGTCGATCAGCGCGTTTTTCTTCCACGCCGGCTGGACGCGATGGACATGAACCTCGGACATTCCTGACTTTCCTCCCGAACCAATCGCCGGCTTGAAATGCCGGCGGGATCGCGGCGACAGGGCCGCGAATTCGGCGGCATTATTACCAGTTCCGCCGTTACGGCAACATTAGACGTTGGATTCGCGCGGCGGGATGCCGCAGGGGGCTTCCCCGAGGCTGTCAGCACTCGGCCAAGTGCGCTGCTAACTGCATGTTTTCGCATGCTAAAGCCGGTTCAGATGAAGAAAAAATCAATAGACGATTAATCAGCGGCGCGCACAATCAGCCATGGGAGGACAGGCGAATCAACCTGGGGACCGTAATGCGCGACCATGCCGAAATGGACCTGATGCTCAAAGGCTATGGCTTGACCACGGCCAAGATTCTCTATCACTTTCCCGATCACCCGCATCTGCTGCAGAGCTTCATCTGGCAGGACTACGATCTGGCGCCGAAGTTTCCGGTGCTGATCAAGTTCATCGAATTCTGGAAGGCCAAGCTGGACGGGCCGCTGCATTCGATCAGCTACACCCACCAGAAGCTGATCGCGCCGAATGAGTGGCGCAAGGTGGATGGGGAGTTCGTGCTGCACTGAGAGCAGTAGGCAGGCATTTTGTCGACCATTAGTGGTTGGCGCAAACGCCTATCGCGTCGTCATCCACGGGCGAAGCAAGGAGCGAAGCGACGCGGCGCAGACCCGAGGATCCATGCCGGGACTCCGAAGCGTCACAACGGTGCAGAATTCTGCTCCGCTGCACTTTACGGCCAAGGTCGCGGCATGGATCCTCGGGTCTTCGCGACGCCGCTTCGCGGCTGCTCCGCCCGTGGATGACGAAGTTGAGGGGCTTCGGCTACCCCCAAATGTCTCTATGGCGGCCCCGGAACGTAAGACTGTGACTTAATCAAACAGCCGGCGGGTTCAGCCGGGCAAAGCCTTCCTGCCGCCGATACGGGAAGTACGGGTAGGGCGCGGTGACTTCGCTTGCGGCGTCGAGTTTCCCGATCTGCTCCGGCGTCAAGGTCCAGCCGACGGCGCCGAGGTTCTGGCGAAGCTGTTCCTCGTTGCGGGCGCCAATGATGACCGACGACACGGTCGGGCGCTGCAGGAGCCAGTTGATGGCGATCTGCGGCACGGTCTTGCCGGTTTCCTGCGCCACCGCATCGAGCGCATCCATCACCCGATAGAGATGCTCGTCCTCGACCGGCGGTCCGAAGCTTGCCGTGTCGTGCAGCCGGCTCTTTTCCGGCAAGGGCTGGCCACGGCGGATCTTGCCGGTCAGGCGGCCCCAGCCAAGCGGGCTCCACACGAGCGCGCCAACGCCCTGGTCGAGGCCGAGCGGCATCAGCTCCCATTCGTAGTCGCGGCCGACCAGCGAGTAGTAGACCTGGTGCGCGACATAGCGCGGATAACCGTGCTTGTCGGCTTGCGCCAGCGACTTCATCACTTGCCAGCCGGAGAAATTGGAGACGCCGACATAGCGCAGTTTGCCGGCGCGCACGAGTTCGTCCAGCGTCGACAAGACCTCCTCGATCGGCGTCCCGGCATCGAAAGCGTGCAGTTGCAACAGGTCGATATAGTCAGTGCCGAGGCGCTTCAGCGCGGCGTCCACCGACTTGATCAACCGCGACCGGGAAGAGCCATAGTCAGCCGGTCCGTCGCCCATCGGCAGCGCGGTCTTGGTCGATATCAGGACGGCATCGCGGCGGCCTTTTATGGCTTCGCCAAGCACCTCTTCCGAGGCGCCGTTCGAATAGACGTCGGCGGTGTCGAACAAATTGACGCCGGCCTCCAGGCAAATGTCGATCAGCCGCCGCGCCTCCCTGGCGTCGCTGTTGCCCCAGGCGCCGAACAGCGGGCCGGAGCCGCCAAAGGTTCCCGCGCCGAATGAGAGTGCGGGCACTTTCAGGCCCGATGCACCGAGACGTCGGTAGTCCATCTTTTTACTCCTGTGGAATGAAGGGTGTGGGAAGCGGGTTTGCAGAGGACGGTCACGACCGGATGGAGGCAGGCTCGCCGAGCGTGGCGGTGCGATCGAGACGCAGCGCCAGCCCCGCCACACCGAGTGCCGCGAGCGGCAGCAGGGCGGCGACCCAGGTAAGGGAGCCCAGGCCAAGGCCATGGGCAATCACCGCACCACCAAGCCAGGCGCCTGCCGCATTGCCGAGATTGAAGGCGGCGATGTTGAAGGACGAGGCGAGGCTCTGGCCGGCACCTTGCGCCTTGTCCAGCACCCACATCTGCAGCGGCGCCACTGTGGCGAAGGCGGCGGCACCGAGCAGGCCGACATAGATGACGGCCATGACCTGGCTGTGGATGGCGAAGCTCATGGTGGCGAGCACCAGGGCCAGCACCACGAGACTGCCCAGCACGGCCGGCACCAGCCAGCGGTCGGCGACCTTGCCGCCAAGCAAATTGCCGGCGATGAGACCGCCGCCGAAGACGAGCAGGATCGGCGACACGGCCGCTTCCTTGAAGCCGCTGATCTCGGTCAGCAGTGGTGCGATATAGGTGAAGACGGCGAAGACGCCGGCATAGCCGAGCACCGTGGTGGCGAGGCCGAGCAGGACGGGCGTGCGGCGCAGCACGGCGAGATCGGCGCGCAGATCGCTCTTTTCGGGCGCCGTCCGGCTGCGTGGCACCAGAGCCAGGATGACGGCGAAGGCCGCCACGCCGACCAATGTCACCGCCCAGAAGGTCGCTCGCCAGCCGAAGGCCTGGCCGAGCCAGGTGCCGAAGGGCACGCCGAGGATGTTGGCGATGGTCAGACCGGTGAACATCAGCGCGATCGCCGAGGCTTGTCTGTTGGGTGCGACCAGCCCGGTGGCGACGACAGAGCCGACGCCAAAGAATGTGCCGTGGGCGAAGGCGGTGATAATGCGGGCGCCCATCAGCGTCCAGTAATCGGGGGCCAGCGCACAGGCGAGATTGCCAAGCGTGAAGATCGCCATCAGTGCCAGAAGCACGGTCTTGCGTGGCCAGTTGCCGGTGGCGATGGTCAGCAGGGGCGCGCCGATGACGACGCCGAGCGCATAGCCCGAAATGAGCTGGCCGGCGGCCGTGATCGAAACGCCGAGATCCTTGCTGACATCGAGCAGCAGACCCATGATGACGAATTCGGTGACGCCGATGCCGAAGGCACCGGCGGCAAGCGCGTAAAGAGCAAGAGGCATGGCGGTTTCCACTTCGATGGCGAAGAGCGCCGTCCCGCGCCCCGACCCCTGAGATCGTGCTTCCCTGCATTGTGAACCAGACTTGCCTTGGGCACATTTTCTGTGAAATAGATTCACAAATGGCCAGGCCCGATATCAATCGCTCCGGCGAGATCGAAGTGTTCGTGCGCGTCGTCGAGGAAGGCAGTTTTTCCTCCGCGGCACGCGCGTTGCGCATGACACCGTCGGCGGTGAGCAAGCTGATCGCGCGGCTGGAGGCCCGGCTTGGCGCGCGGCTGGTCAGCCGCTCGACGCGAAAGCTGCAACTGACGCCGGAAGGTACCGCGTTCTACGAGAGCGGCCTGCGCATCCTCGCCGACATGGCGGCGGCCGAGCAGGAGGCGGCGGCGGGTGCTTCACCGCGCGGACGGTTGCGCGTCAACAGCTACGTGCCCTTCGGGGTACACCGGCTGATCCCGCTTCTGCCACGCTTCCTCGAACGCTACCCCGAGATTTCGGTCGATCTGGTGCTGACCGACAGCGTCATCGACCTGATGGCGGAACGCGCCGATGTCGCTATCCGTGCCGGGCCGCTGAGTGAGTCACGGCTGGTGGCGCGCAAGCTGGGGCAAAGCCCTGTGGTGGTCGTTGCAGCACCTTCCTACCTCGAAACGCAGGGCACGCCGCTGACGCCAGCCGATCTCGACAGGAATAACCGCATGGGCTTCGGCTTCGTCAGGCATCTCGATGGCTGGCCGTTCCTCGACGCGGACGGCCGCGCCATCATGGTTCCCATCACCGGCAACACGCTGGTCAGCGATGGTGAGGCGATGCGGCTGATGGCGCTGGCGGGCGCAGGCATCGCCCGGCTGGCGCGCTGGCATGTGGCGGAAGACATGGCGGCCGGCCGGCTGGTGTCGCTGCTGGAGGCATTCAATCCGGGCGACGAGGAGCCGACCCACGCCGTCTATGTCGGCCAGGGCCGGCATCTGCCGGCGCGGGTGCGTGCCTTTCTCGATTTTCTCGGAGAGAGCGTCCGGCTGAGCTGACATCTCCGGAGCCACGGCTCCCGGGATGTCAGCGTGGGCTGTATTTATGCTTTCGGCGTGAACGGCGCCGGGCGGCGGCCCACTGCCTGGCGCTCCAGCATCCAGCCGGGATATTCGGACGGCAGGGCGCTGACCTCGTCGAGACGAAGCAGATCGTCGGTGTCGAGCTTCACTTCAGTCGCGGCAAGGTTCTGCTCCAGCTGCTCCATGCGGCTGGCGCCGATGATGACGCTCATCACGAAGGGCTTGGCCAGGACATAGCCGAGCGCCACCGTGGCGACGCTGACATCATGCTTTTTGGCGATTTCGCGCATGACGGCCACCGCGGCCCAGGCGCGGTCTTCGTTGACCGGCGGGAAGTTGAAGGACGCGCGGCGGCCTTCGCCATTGCCGGGCGCGCCGGGGCCGTACTTGCCGGAGAGCAGGCCACCGGCCATCGGCGACCACACCATCAGGCCGAGCTTCTCTTCGTTGAGCAGCGGCACGATCTCGCGCTCGAGGTCGCGGCCGGCGATCGAATAATAGGACTGGACGGTCTCGAAACGGGCAAAGCCCTTGCGCTCGGCGATGCCGAGCGCCTTGGCGATGCGCCATGCCGCCCAGTTGGAGACGCCGACATAGCGAACCTTGCCGCTGGCAACGAGATCGTCGAGCGCCCGCAGCGTTTCGTCGATCGGCGTCACGGTGTCGGTGCCGTGCAGCTGGTAAAGATCGATATGGTCGAGCTGCAGCCGCTCTAAGCTGGCATCGACCGAGTCCATGATGTGGCCGCGTGACGAGCCGCGCTGGTTGGAGCCTTCGCCCATGGCGCCATGCGCCTTGGTGGCGATGACCACGTTCTGCCTGTTCACACCGAGATCCCTGAGCGACTGGCCGAGCAGCCGTTCGGATTCGCCAAAGGAGTAGACGTCGGCCGTATCGAAGAAATTCACGCCGGCGGCGAGCGAATGGGCAACGATCTCGTTGACACCCTTCTGGTCGAGGCTGGCGATCAGGCCCCATTGGGCATTCTGACCGGCGGCGCCGAAGGTCATGGTGCCGAGGCACAGTTCGGAGACGAACATCCCCGTATTTCCAAGCTGGTTGTAGCGCATGGTGGCGGCTCCAGAGAGTTTGTGATGACGCAAAGCAAATAGGAACGGTACGTTTCGTTTCCAATTGCTGGCTCAACGAGCCCGCCGAGTTGGCCTATAACCCCTCACCGCATCTAATGCCGCCATCAGAAAAGCGCCCGCTGCATTCACCGAACGAGGTTCGCATGAGTATGCGGATTATAAGTCTATAACTCGGATCTTCGTCTTCGGGCGGCGATTGACCTCCTCGACGAAGTCGTCATCCCACACGGGACCTGAGAGAAGATATTCCGCAAGCGAAGGTGTTGCGCCGACCAGTCGGTCGTAGTCCTCGGGGGAGAGTACGACAGCAGTTGGCTTTCCGCGCACCGTGATGGTTTGTGGCCCTTGTTCCCGCGCCTGCCGTACGAGTTTCGCCAGATTGTTCTTCGCGTCCTTAAGATGCCAGTTCAAGGGCACTACTCGCTAGATGGCTTCGCTAGTCATATACCAGATGCCGTTGAAGCATGGCAGGGTTTCCGCTCGAACAGATGTGTTCGCTAGTTCCTCGACATGGGTTGGAAGCTATTGGCAGCGAGAATCTATAGCCTCTTTCGGCGGCAGATCGCAAACCTCGGGGATTGGCCTAAACATCTCTCTCGTCGTCATCCACGGGCGGAGCAAGGAGCGCAGCGACGCAGCGCAGACCCGAGGATCCATGCCGCGACATCTGCCGAAGAATGCAGCGGAACAGAATTCTGCACCGCTGCATTTTCCTTGTCGTCACGGCATGGATCCTAGGGTCTGCGCTCCGCTTCGCGTCGCTCCGCCCTAGGATGACGAAGGTGTGGTGGCCTGCAGCCAATCGAATATGTTGGAATTTAGCGACTAGAGACCGGTCTGTGCATCGGAACTATCGGCTGCCGAAGATCGCCGAACCGACGCGGACGCTGGTGGCGCCGAAGGCGATCGCGGTCTCATAATCGCCGGACATGCCCATCGAAAGTTTGGCGACGTTGGCTTCCTTGCCGAGCTTTTCCAACAGCGCGAAGTGCGGGCCGGGATTCTCGTCGGCCGGCGGGATGCACATCAGGCCCTCGATGGCGAGGCCATGGACGTCGCGGCAGCGGGTGACGAAAGCCACGGCCTCGCGCGGCTCGATGCCGGCCTTCTGCGGCTCGGAGCCGGTGTTGACCTGGACATAGAGTTTTGGCGCGCGGCCCTGTTTGGCGATCTCCTTGGCCAGTTCGGCGGCGATCTTCTCGCGATCGATCGTCTCGATGACGTCGAACAGCGCCACAGCCTCCTTGGCCTTGTTGGATTGCAGCGGGCCGATCAGATGCAGTTCGATGCCAGGAAAAGCGTCCTTCAGATCAGGCCATTTGCCTTGCGCCTCCTGCACACGGTTCTCGCCGAAGACGCGCTGGCCGGCTTCGATGACCGGGCCGATGTCGGCAGCGTCAAAGGTCTTGGAGACCGCGACCAGCGTCACGGCGCCGGCTTCGCGGCCGGCCTCGCGCTCGGCGGCGTCGATCTTCGCCTTGACCGCGAAAAACTGCTGAACGGCATCGCCCATATGCAAATCCTGCTGTTTTGACCGGCGTTTTTGTCAGACGCGATACCCATATGG
>NZ_RZQY01000840.1:0-2171 GCF_003998575.1 Mesorhizobium sp. M7A.F.Ca.CA.001.10.2.1
GGTCGACCCCCACTCCGTCTCGGCTTCGCCGATCCACCTCTCCCCCGATCGACGGGGTAGAGGAAAGGCGCCAAGCTTTTGCCGTCAGCGCTCGTCCAGCAACGCTCCTTTCCTTTCCCTCCGGAGGGGGAAAGGTGGCGCTGCGAAGCAGCGACGGATTGGGGGAACCACGTGGTAATCAGGCATCGGGCAGATCAGAAGGTATGTGCATAGCGTAGACGTCCATCGGGGGAGATCTGCATCGTCAATGTTCTCGCCAACCTCTTCCCGTCGCCGTCACAAAGACCTTCGATCCCAGAAGATCGACAAAAGATTCGAACCTTTTTCCTGGCTGCGACGACAGATGATCAAGAGGCGGATGGATCGCCTCGGTCAACGAAGCAAGGAGATCGTCATGTTCAAGAACACACTCGTTTCCGGCCTTATCGCCACCGCCGTCGCCGCCGCCACGCTGGCCGGCACCGTGCAGCCTTCGGCCGCTCACAGCCATCACCACAATCACGGTCTCGGTATCGGCATTGCCGCCGGCGTCGGCGGCTTTGTCCTCGGCAGCCTGCTCGCCCAGCCGCGCACCGTCTATGTCGACGAAGGCGGCGGCTCGTGGCATGTCCGCCGCTGCTACGATCGTTATGCCAGCTACGACGCGGACTCCGATACCTATCTCGGCCGCGACGGATACCGCCACTACTGCCGTCTTTAGAGGGGAGGACCGTTTCAGCAACAGAGGGGCCCATGCGAGCCCCTCTTCTGCTGTCTGGATGGTAGCGGTGCGTGCTCCACCGGCCGATTCAGCGCAGAAAGGATTGGCCTGGGCGGCAGACCGGGCGGTGTACAGAGATTTTCCGAGCGTCTATTCTGACCGCGAAACGCGGGGAGAGACCTTTGGACGAGCAGGACCCCAGGGAAGATCTGGTCGAAACGGTTTTCCGCAACGGCACCGTCACTGCCGTCGGCATCCTGCTGGCGTTTTCGCTGGGCTTCATCACGCATTGGGCCGCCAACCCGATCCCGTGGCAGACCTACCATCTTGTCGCCGTCCTGCCGATCCTGGCCGGCATTGCCTTGCAGATGCGGGCGCTCTCGCTGCTGCTCGACACGAAATGCCTGCAACGGCGCATCTATGAACGCGCCAACCGCATCTTCATGGCCGGCCTGATATTCACCGCCTGTGGCGTCGGCATGGCCATCCTTCTCGATTTCTTTGATATCGCGACCAGGAGCGCGCTGCCCGGGACGGGCTGATCAGCCGGCTCGCACGCCGCCGATCATCCTGGTCACCTCGGCGGCGGCATCGCGCACCAGCGGGCCGATCTCGGCCAACCGCTCCGGCGTCACCCGCACCGTTGGTCCCGACACCGAGACGCCGCCGATCGGCTCGCCGAATTCATTGAAGATGGCGGCTGCCACGCAGCGCATGCCGGGGTGCCGCTCCTCGTCGTCGACCGACCAGCCGCGCAGCTTGATCCGCGCCAGATCGTGGGCAAGCGACGAAATGTCGGACAGCGTCCTCTCCGTGAAGCGCTGCAGGCCTGCCTTGCGCAGGATGCTTCCGACGCGCTCCGGCTCGAGATGCGCCAGCACCGCCTTGCCGATGCCCGACGCATGGAAGGGACTGCGTGTGCCCGGACGGAAGAAGGCGCGGATCGCCTGGTGCGTCTCGACCTGGCTGACGAAGACCACGCAATCGTCCTCGGCGACGCCGAGATTGGCGGTCTCGCCGGTTCTTTCCATCAGCTCTTGCATGACCACACGCGCGCGGTCGACCAGCTTGCGGCGCCGCAGGAAGGCCGCGCCCATGCGGTAGGTCTCGACGCCGATCGACCACAGCTGGTCTGATGTGTCGAATTCGACCATGCCGTGGTTTTGCAGCGTCGTCAGCATGCGGTAGGCGGTGGAGGCGGCAAGGCCGCTTTGTGCCGATATCTCGCTCAGCGACAGGCCGCTGCCTTCCGCGACAATGGCCAGGATGCGCAGTGCCCTGTCGAGCGACTGCACCGAAGTGGCGTCCGAGGGCCCGTTGAAAGCGCGCGGCCGGCCGCGCTGCCGTTTTTCGGTCGTTTCCATGCCGCCATTCTCGGTCGTTTCGCAAAATGCGCAATGAAAAAGTTTTTCACTACGATCGCTACCCGAGTTCTTGGAAAACAGAAAACCAAATAACATCAGAATGATAA
>NZ_RZQY01000841.1:0-2170 GCF_003998575.1 Mesorhizobium sp. M7A.F.Ca.CA.001.10.2.1
CCAAATGCTCAGGGAACAGATCGTCCGACTGGAAACTGAGCTACTTACCCAGACAGGGGCTGCCAAGCCAAGAAGGCTTACCGAGCTCGGCTACCACATTCATTCCAGCAAATCGCGGCTTCAACGGCTGGAACGCTGCATCTCTGCCCTGCAATCGGCCGATCGGCGGCGAGTAGAACACAGGCCCCAGCAGGTCTAGTGTGTTCCTGCACTAGCTTTGGCCGTCGACATGGACGGCCGTTACCGCCAGGAAGCTCACATCGAACGTCCGCCACTGGATCGAGCTGCCCCTGAGAACTCGGAATGTGCGCTTTTTGAGCGGTACTGAGAGAGATCCTAGCGTCGGGGGTTGGGCGCCAAGCTGCCGTTCACACTTGGAAGTCATGCCGTCGCGCTATCGGGCGCAACGTGCCACTGGGGTCGATCCCTGCAAAGGCATGGAAAAGCCGAAACTAGTATCCCACTTTGTCCATGAGCACCCGCAATTTGGGCTGTGGAGTGACCCAGAAAGTTCGAAAAGCTTCCAGGAACCCCAGGCAAACTGGACTCGGGGCGCGTATGGACTGTCTCAGGGCACGGATTCTTCGGTCTCAGGCCTTCGTTTCGGACTTAGAACGCCTTCAATCACGGTATCGAGCTTGGGCGGGGCCGTGGCATTGGACTCTAAACCCATCCCATTTGCCGCCGTCTCTAGGCCGGGGTACGACGTCGGCGGAAAACCTCTTGCACGCCCGTAAGTGTCTGTCCTCTCTGGATCAGGAGCAATCAAGAACAGCCAACAGAAGGCAGCGCGACCATGCTTGAACCAGATCGTATCATCCGCCTGAAAACCGTTCTTTCCCGGACCGGTCTGTCCCGATCCACGATCTATCGCAAGATCGCCAAAGGCACCTTCCCACGCCAGATTCAGATCAGTATCCCCGGTGCAGGCTGGCATGAATCCGATATCAGTCGCTGGATCTCCAATCCCGTTTCGTGGCGTCCACAAGACCAGGGCGACAAGGCGTGATGAGGGTGATGCACACTGCGCGGAAAACTGGGCTTCATCGAGACGCAGCGGTCACGGCGGCGAGGCTATTGCTTGAGCCCAGTGGGCCATGTCCATTACAAGCGTCGCCGAGGCGAACGAACACGGCAAACCAGAAACGATGGTCGGCCTCACGCTCAACCAAGTCAACTTTGGGTCGAACCGCCCAGAACTGGCCGCTTATCTCCTTTCAGAGCCCGCGCCGAATCGGTGGCCGCCCCTCAGGCTGACAGAGCAAGCGTTCAGCGGAGCGGCCGTGACGCCGGCGATCGATCAGGCTTCCCTTGAGGCAGACAGCTTCCTCTCCGCCTATAAGAGCCGTCAGCTATCGATTACCCGATCGATCCGGCGATCGTCGCCGGATCGATATTTATGGTGTGGCGGGCGAGGTCATCCAACACCGATCGGATATGCGGCCAGGGGAAATCGTCTGGATGTTCCCAGTGCTCACCGTCACGCAGGATGACCTCGAGCTTGGCCAAAATGCCTTCGATGGACGTGGCCACTGTCTGCGGTAGATCCTCCAGAAGTGCGCTTTCGGCTGTTTCCGATTGCCGGATCAGTTCGTCTGTTCTCGAATAGCCGATCTCAGCATCAGCAGCGTCCCAGCGCGCCTGGTGTGCCGCGAAATCTGCAAGCGCCCTGCCCAATTCGACTTCATTTTCAGGAGAGTAGGCATCGTTCAGGCTCTCGATGGAATGGAGCGTCACGTTCGTACCATCGGCAAGTCGCACCTCGGCGCAGGGAAAGCCGACGGTCCTGGCGAGGTGTGTCTCCAACTGCTGCTGTTCGTGACACAGCGTCAGTGTCTCATCATGGATCTTTTGCCAGTCGCCACACAGACGAAGAGCAGGATCAGCCGCGCTGCTGCCGTCCGTCAGTTCGGCGGCTCGCGACTTTACCTGGAAGGGCCACGCCGCCGCGGCCGTAGCCGTGCCCGCCAGCAAGCGCCGCCGGGTGACGAAAAACGAACTCATGCTACTGTCGGAATCAGCCATTATCCGAGCTCCTAACAGCTGGGGTTTTGGTGAGGCCGCATCGAGTGTTCGCGCACTCGGTGCGGCCGCTTTCTAAAAACGAAAGGATTGTCTGTTTTTAGAAAGCCATTGTCAACGTTTTCCGAAAAGGCTTGCGATTTTCGGG
>NZ_RZQY01000842.1:0-2166 GCF_003998575.1 Mesorhizobium sp. M7A.F.Ca.CA.001.10.2.1
TAAGTGGCCTCCGAGGGCCCGTTGCCCGCGCGCGGCCGTCCTCTCTTCCTTTTTTCTTTCTTTTCCATTCCTCCATTCTCTTTCTTTTCTCACACTTCTCCCTTCCCCCTTTTTTCCCTCCGCTCGCTCCCCGCGTTCTTTTCCCCCAGCCCCCCCCCTCCCATCAGCATGCTCCTGCCGTTTTCTAGAAATGAAAAAATATTCTGAAAAAATTGAAAAATACCCGGCGTGCTGACATCCTTGGCCAATCCAACAATGACAAACCCCGTGGAGGGCTGGAAAATGGCCAGGATGCGCGCTGTCGATGCCGCGGTTCTCGTTCTTGAAAAGGAAGGCATTTCCTGCGCTTTCGGCGTGCCGGGCGCGGCGATCAATCCGTTCTATTCGGCGCTGAAGGCGAGGGGAACGATCCGCCACGTGCTAGCCCGTCACGTCGAGGGCGCCTCGCACATGGCGGAAGGTTTTACCCGCGCCAAGGCAGGCAATATCGGCCTGTGCATCGGCACTTCGGGTCCGGCCGGCACCGACATGATCACAGGGCTCTATTCGGCTGCCGCGGATTCCATTCCGATCCTGTGCATCACCGGGCAGGCGCCGCGGGCGCGGCTGAACAAGGAGGATTTCCAGGCCGTCGACATATCAGCCATTGCCGCGCCGGTCGCCAAATGGGCGGTCACCGTCATGGAGCCCTATCTCGTCCCCATGGCGCTGCAGAAGGCGTTTCACCTGATGCGCTCGTCGCGGCCGGGCCCGGTGCTGATCGACCTGCCTGTCGATGTGCAACTGGCCGAAATCGAATTCGACATCGATGCCTATGAGCCGTTGACGCCGTTCAAGCCGGCGATGACGCGCGCCCAGGCCGAAAAGGCGTTGACCATGCTCAACGCGGCCGAAAAGCCGCTGATCGTCGCCGGCGGCGGCATCATCAACGCCGATGCGTCGGACCTGCTGATCGAATTCGCCGAGATTTCGGGCGTGCCGGTCATCCCGACCTTGATGGGCTGGGGCGCTATCCCCGACGACCACCGGCTGATGGCCGGCATGTGCGGGCTGCAGACCTCGCACCGCTATGGCAATGCGACGATGCTGGAAGCCGACTTCGTCTTCGGCATAGGCAACCGCTGGGCCAACCGCCACACCGGCTCCGTCGATGTCTACACCAAGGGCAAAAAGTTCATCCATGTCGACATCGAGCCGACGCAGATCGGCCGTGTCTTCGCGCCGGATCTCGGTGTCGTTTCGGATGCGGGCGCGGCGCTGAAGATGCTGCTCGACGTCGCCACTGAATGGAAGACATCAGGCAGACTGCGCGACTGGTCCGGCTGGGCGAAGGAATGCCAGGCCCGCAAGAAGACGATGAAGCGCAAGACGCATTTCGACCAGGTGCCGCTGAAGCCGCAGCGTGTCTATGAGGAGATGAACAAGGCGTTCGGCCGCGACGTCACCTATGTCACCACGATCGGCCTGTCGCAGATCGCCGGCGCGCAGTTCCTGCATGTCTACAAGCCGCGCAACTGGATCAATTGCGGCCAGGCCGGCCCGCTTGGCTGGACCTTGCCGGCAGCCCTTGGCGTGCGCGCCGCCGATCCCGACCGCACCATCGTGGCGCTGTCGGGCGACTATGATTTCCAGTTCATGATCGAGGAACTGGCGGTCGGCGCACAGCACAAATTGCCCTATCTGCATGTCGTCGTGAACAACGCCTATCTCGGCCTGATCCGGCAGGCGCAGCGTGGGTTTTCGATGGACTTCGAGGTCGACCTTGCCTTCGAGAACATCAACCGGGCAGGCGATCCCGAGGCAGGCTATGGCGTCGACCATGTTGCCGTCGCCGAAGCGATGGGCTGCAAGGCGGTCAGGGTGCGCAAGCCGGAAGAGTTCGCCGGAGCCTTCAAGGAGGCGCAGCGGCTGATGAAAGAGCACCGGGTTCCGGTCGTGCTTGAATTCATCCTCGAACGCGTCACCAACATCTCCATGGGCACCGAGATCGACAAGATCACCGAATTCGAGGAGCTTGCCGAAAGCCACGAGGATGCGCCGACGGCGATCGTGATGTTGGATTAGGAGAAAAAGAATGCCGCGTTTTTCAGCCAATCTGTCGATGCTCTTTGGCGAGCATGAGTTCCTCGATCGTTTCGATGCCGCCGCCCGCGCCGGCTTCAAGGG
>NZ_RZQY01000843.1:0-2161 GCF_003998575.1 Mesorhizobium sp. M7A.F.Ca.CA.001.10.2.1
GCTCAACAGCTGGCGGTCGCAACCCATGCTCAGGAAGAATACATTCTGGTGTTCATGACGTCGGTGCTTGTCACCATTGCTACGACGATCATGTTTTTCATCGCGCAGCTTTTTGCGAACGCACCGACGATCATCAACTGGCTGGGCCTCTGCGCAATTGTCCTGTTCGTGCTGATCGGGCTCGGCCTGATCGGTTGGACGTTCTCTCAGCCGGTCGATAAGCGCCAGTGGGGAGGTGACCTGCCGATCGTCGCCGGCCTGGTTTTGCCGAACCTGGCCACTGTGCTGGTTCACTGGCTGTTCGTGCGCTGGCGGTTGAGGCGCGGCTCGATTAACGCACAGGTGGGCGCATGAAGACGGTTCTTTGCTACGGCGACTCGCTGACCTGGGGCTACAATGCCGAAGGTGGCCGCCATGCGCTGGAAGACCGCTGGCCGAGCGTGCTGCAGGCAGCGTTAGGCGCCGGCGTGCAAGTGATTGCCGATGGCCTCAACGGCCGCACCACGGCCTTCGACGACCATCTGGCCGGCGCGGATCGCAACGGCGGCAGGCTGCTGCCAACGGTGCTGACGACCCATGCGCCGATCGACCTGATTGTCATCATGCTCGGCGCCAACGACATGAAGCCATGGATCCACGGGAATCCCGTCGCGGCCAAGCAGGGCATCCAGCGGCTGATCGATATCGTGCGCGGTCACGACTATCCCTTCGACTGGCCCGCGCCGCAGATCCTGATCGTTTCGCCGCCTGTCGTCAGCCGTACTGAAAATGCCGACTTCAAGGAAATGTTCGCCGGTGGCGATGACGCCTCGAAGTTTTTGGCACCGCAATATGCAGCGCTCGCCGACGAGGCCGGCTGCGGCTTCTTCGACGCCGGCAGCGTGGCGCAAACCACACCGCTTGATGGCGTCCACCTCGACGCCGAAAACACGCGAAACATCGGCAAGGCGCTGGCACCCGTCGTGCGCGTCATGCTGGAATTGTGAAGGAGAAAACCCGTGGCTGAGAACTACGACGTCATCATCATCGGCTCCGGCCCTGGCGGCTATGTCACCGCGGTGCGTTCCGCGCAACTCGGCTTCAAGACGGCGATCGTCGAGCGCGAGCATCTCGGCGGCATTTGCCTCAACTGGGGCTGCATCCCGACCAAGGCGCTGCTGCGCTCGGCCGAGATCATGCACTATTCGGATCACCTGAAGGATTACGGGCTGAAGCTCGACGGCAAAGTCAGCGCCGACACAGCGGCCGTGGTCGACCGCTCGCGAAAGGTCTCGCTGCGGCTCAATGGCGGCGTTGCCTTCCTGATGAAGAAGAACAAGGTCGATGTCATCTGGGGCGAGGCCAAGCTTTCGAAGCCGGGTGAGATCGCCGTGTCCAATACGGCCAAGAAGCCGATGGAGCCGCAGCCGCCGGTGCCGAAAGGCGTCAAGGGCGAGGGCACCTACACCGCCAAGCACATCATCCTGGCGACCGGCGCGCGGCCACGCGCGCTGCCCGGCATCGAGCCTGACGGCAGACTGATCTGGACCTATTTCGAGGCCATGGTGCCGAAGGAGATGCCGAAGTCGCTGCTGGTCATGGGATCGGGCGCCATCGGCATCGAATTCGCCTCCTTCTACCGCACCATGGGCGCCGAAGTAACGGTGGTCGAACTGCTGCCGGCAGTGATGCCCGTCGAGGATGCCGAAGTCTCGAAATTCGCGCAAAAGCAGTTCGAGAAGCAAGGCATGAAGATCATCCTCGAAGCCAAGGTGACCAAGGTCGAGAAGGGTGCGAACTCGGTCACCGCGCATGTCGAGATGAAGGACGGCAAGGTCGAGAAGATCACCGCCGATCGCATGATCTCGGCCGTCGGCGTCCAGGGCAACATCGAGGGCCTCGGGCTTGAGGCGCTAGGCGTGAAGACCGAGCGCGGCTGCATCGTCATCGACGGCTACGGCAAGACCAATGTGCCGGGCATCTACGCCATCGGCGATGTCGCCGGCCCGCCGATGCTCGCCCACAAGGCAGAACATGAGGGGGTCGTGTGCATCGAGAAGATCGCTGATTTTCCTGGCGTGCATGCCACCGACAAGCTGAAGATTCCGGGCTGCACCTACTGCAATCCGCAGGTCGCCTCGGTTGGCCTGACGGAAGCCAAGGCCAAGGCCGAGGGCAAGGA
>NZ_RZQY01000844.1:0-2157 GCF_003998575.1 Mesorhizobium sp. M7A.F.Ca.CA.001.10.2.1
TGGCGATGTCGCCCGAGTTGGCCGGCAATTCGGGCATTGCCTGTGCCGCATCGGCAGGCTTGGCGGCTTCAGCCGGTGCGGGCGCCGGCGTGGCCGGCGCTGCTTCGGCTGGCTTGGCCGGATCGGTTGCCGGGGCCGCAGGCGCCGCGGCGACGGTCGCGGCTATTTCGGTGATGCGGCCGTCGAGCTTCGGCGTGTAGGGCCGGTGGGCGCCGAGGTAGTCGGCAACCACCTGTTCGAGGCCGGGGCCGTAATCATAGGCGTTCTTGGCCTTGTCGGCGAAGACCTTGTAGCCGTCGCCGCCCTGGCGGACATAGTTGTTGGTTGCGACCAGATAGTCCTTGTCAGGCTTGATCGGCGTCCAGGCGCCGCCCTCCATGACCTCCACCGATTTGACGCGGCCGGCATTGGGCGCGACGGATTTGTCGAAGGAATACTTCAGGCCGGCGACCTGCGGGAAGCGCCCGGCGCCGTCCTCGACCTGGCTGAGGCCGCCCTCGAGGCCGGCCACCAGATCCTTGCCCGAAATCTGGAACGTCGCCAGCGTGTTCTGGAACGGCAGCACGGTCAGCACCTCGCCCATGGTGACGGTGCCCTTGTCGATCGAGGCGCGCAGGCCGCCGCCATTGGAGATGACGATCTCGACGCCCTGTCCCTTGACGCGGTCGAGGATGGCGTCGGAGACGAGATTGCCCATCGCGCATTCGCGGGTGCGGCAGCTCTCGCGACTGCCGTCGATGACGTCGGTGGTTTCCGCCACTTCCTTGTTCTTCAACGCCTCGATCGGCGCCCCAAGCTCCTTGATGCGGGCGAGCACGGCCGGGTCGGGGGTGATCGACTTGTCGAGATAGATCGGGTCGCCGCTGGCCGATTTGACGACGCCATTGTCGTCGAACACCACCTTGAACTCGCCGAGATATTTCGAGTAGGACGCCGCCTGCACCACCGGCACCTTGTAGCCGTCCGGATTGTCGACCATCGTCGGGTAGGGGCCTTCCGCCTTCGGATCGGTGTTCGACAGCAGCGAATGGCTGTGACCGCCGACGACGACATCGATGCCCGGGATCTTGGCAATGACGTCGCGCTCGCGCCTGTAGCCGATATGGGTCACGGCGATGATCTTGTTGACGCCTTCGCCCTTGAGCTTCTCGACTTCGGCGGTGATCGACTTGACGTCATCCTCTATTGCGACGTTGGGTCCGGGGGAAGCGAGGTCCGGCGTGTCGTTGGTGATCGCGCCGATGATGCCGATCTTCTGGCCGCCGACCTCGACGACAACAGATGGCTTGACTCGGTCGCCGAGCTTGGATTGCGCGTTGGCCTTCACATTGGCGCCGAGCACCGGGAACTTGATCATGTCGAGGAACGGCGCCAGGGCCGCCTCGCCGTCGTCGAATTCATGGTTGCCAAGGGCCATGGCATCGAACTTCATGTCGTTGAGGAATTCGCCTTCGACCTTGCCCTTGTAGGTCGTGTAGAACAGCGAGCCCTGGAAATTGTCGCCTGCGCTGAGCAGCAGCACGTTCTGGCCTTGCAGCTTCTTGCGCTCCTGGGCGATCGCGGTGATCAGCCGGCCCGCGCCACCGATGCACTCGCCCTTGGTTTCCTCGTCCGCCGAGCAGGTCGATTCATATTTGTTGTTGCCTTCGATGCGGCTGTGCCAGTCGTTGATATGCAGGATGTTCAGCGTGTAGTCGGCAAAGGACGCGCCGGCCGACAGACCGAGTGCTGAGGCTGACAGGGCTGCAATGGCGGCAAGTTTCTTCATCTTCGTCTCCCGGAAAGCCGATCAGAGGCCACTAGCGCTCTTGCTTGACTGGAACATAACAGCCGGCGCTTCGGCCATGTTCCCATCGCGTTCCGGATGACGCAAGCGGAATCCGGGACCCCTTTGCCGGCATAAAAAAGGACGGCGGCCAACCGGCCGCCGTCCTTGGAAACGAATGGTCGCGGGCTCAGACGCGCCTTGTCAGCACGAAATTCTGACCGCTGGAACTCGTGCAGTTGAGCTGGCTTGTCGACACCATCAGGCAGTTGAAGCTGACCGCGGTCTGGCGGATCAGCGAGGTGCCGTTGATCTGCACCGATGTGGCGCCGGTCATCGTGTAGCTGCCGTCGGCAAGCTTCTGGCCGGTGTCGGTGGCCACGGTCGTGAAG
>NZ_RZQY01000845.1:0-2144 GCF_003998575.1 Mesorhizobium sp. M7A.F.Ca.CA.001.10.2.1
ATCCAAGCGCCAGCCATCCCTCGGGAAAGATCCTGTTCCAGGGCGCCGACCTGCTGGCGATGAACGAGAAGCAGTTGCGGCAGGTGCGCGGCAACAAGATCACCATGATCTTCCAGGAGCCGATGACTTCGCTCAATCCGCTGCACACGATCGAGCAGCAGATCGTCGAGATCCTGAAGCTGCACCAGGGCACGGCCGACCGCCCGGCCAAGGAGCGCACGCTGGCCTTGCTCAACGAGGTCGGCATCCGCGATCCGCACAAGCGCCTCGATGCCTATCCGCACCAGTTGTCCGGCGGCCAGCGCCAGCGCGTGATGATCGCCATGGCGCTGGCCAACGAGCCCGAACTTCTGATCGCCGACGAGCCGACGACGGCGCTCGACGTCACCGTGCAGGCGCAGATCCTCGAGCTGCTGGCCGGGCTGAAGAGCCGCAAGGGCATGTCGATGCTGTTCATCACCCATGATCTCGGCATCGTGCGCAAGATCGCCGACCGTGTCTGCGTGATGACCAAGGGCAAGATAGTCGAGACCGGGCCGACCAAAGAGATCTTCGCCAATCCGCAGCATGCCTATACAAGGCATCTGCTGGCGGCCGAGCCGAAGGGCAAGCCGCCGGCCGCCAATGCCGATGCCAAGCCTGTCATGACCGGCAAGGACGTAAAGGTCTGGTTCCCGATCAAGCAGGGCTTCTTCCGCCGCACCGTCGACAATGTGAAGGCCGTCGACGGCATCGATGTCACCGTGCGCGCCGGCCAGACGCTGGGCGTGGTCGGCGAATCCGGCTCCGGCAAGACGACGCTCGGCCTGGCGCTGGCAAGAATGATCTCGTCGACCGGCACGATCCAGTTCAACGGCCGCGACATCAACCAGCTGACTTTCAACGCCATGCGGCCGCTCAGGCGCGAATTGCAGATCGTCTTCCAGGATCCGTTCGGCTCGCTCAGCCCGCGCATGTCGATCGCAGAGATCATCGAAGAAGGCCTCAAGATCCACGAGCCGAAGCTGTCGCCCGACGAGCGCGACGACAAGGTGGCCGCCGTGCTGAAGGAGGTCGGGCTCGATCCGGCGACACGCAACCGCTATCCGCACGAGTTTTCCGGCGGCCAGCGCCAGCGCGTTGCCATCGCACGCGCCATGGTGCTCAACCCGCGCTTCGTCATGCTGGACGAGCCGACATCGGCACTCGACATGAGCGTGCAGGCGCAGGTCGTCGATCTGCTGCGCAGCCTGCAGGCCAAGCACGATCTCGCCTATCTCTTCATCAGCCATGATTTGAAAGTCATCCGCGCGCTCGCCAACGACGTCATCGTCATGCGCAATGGCCGGATCGTCGAAGCTGGTCCTTCCCAGCAGATTTTTGAAAATCCGCAAACCGACTATACTCGGGCGCTGATCTCGGCCGCCTTCAAGATCGAGACGGCACCGGTCGGCATCGTCAGCGAGTGATTTGCGTAGAGAGGGACTAAAAGACCGCAATGGAAAAAGGCCGTATCCTGCTTGCCGTCACCGGCTTTCATCCGCAGCGCTGGCGCGAGCTCCTGTCGGCCGAGCGCGAGGTGGTGCTGGAGCCTGACGGCGCCAGCGACCCGTCGATCACCTATGCCGTGGTGTGGAAGCAGAAGCCGAACCTGTTGTCGTCGCTGCCCAATCTGCGCGCCATCTTTTCGATCGGCGCCGGCGTCGATCATATCTTCGCCGATCCCGGCCTGCCCGATGTGCCTGTTGTCAAGGTCGTCGCCGACAATCTCACCCAGTACATGACCGAATATGTCGTCTGGCGGGTTCTCGACCATCACCGCCAGGGCCTGCTCTACCGGTCGCAGCAGCCGAAGAAGATCTGGCACGAGCCGCAGCAGAGGCCTGCCGGTGACATTTCGGTCGGCATCATGGGCCTCGGCAGTCTCGGCCGCGCCGCGGCCTCGGTGCTTTTGTCGCTCGGCTTTGCCGTCAATGGCTGGTCGCGCACCGACAAGGCCATGGAAGGCGTCGCGACCTATTCCGGCGAAGCTGGACTGATCCCCTTCCTCAAGGCCACCGACATCCTGGTGGTGCTTTTGCCGCTGACGCCTGAGACCAAGGGCATTATCAACTACGGCGTGCTGAAGGAATTGCGGAAGCGCAACGGCCTCGGCGGTTCGGTGC
>NZ_RZQY01000846.1:0-2136 GCF_003998575.1 Mesorhizobium sp. M7A.F.Ca.CA.001.10.2.1
ACACCCGGCAGCCGGAAAACAGCTGCGTTGCCCTTTACCGCCAGCAGCGGCGGCGGATGGTCCATGTTGCGCAATAGGGGTGGATAGTCTGTTTCACCGATCCCGACAAAGCGGGCGCCGGCCTTTCCGGCTAATTCCAGTTCGGCCTCGGCTTCGGCAATGGAAGGGATGCGAGCGATCCGGATGGCGCCGCCTGAAATCATCAGTTCCGGCAATATCTCCAGCGCCGCCTCGGCCGAACCGAAACGGTTGATGAGGTCGCGAAAGGATGCGGGGCCGACATTCTTGGTGCGGATCAGCCGCAGCCAGCTCAGCCGCTGCCGGTCGCTGAGACGCGGCCCGGCGGCCGGCCCACTCACCACGGCGGCAGGCTCGCTCACCCCTTGGCTCCGATCTTGCCCTCGGTGCCGGCAAGCAGGCGCGAAATGTTTTCCCGGTGCTTGATGAAAACGATGATGCTCATCACCACGAACAAGGCCGCATTCTGCGGTGCGCTCAGGACATAGAGGGCGATCGGCACGATGACCGCCGCCGTCAGCGCCGCCAGCGAGGAATAACGGAACAGGAAAGCCATCACCAGCCAGGCGACGGCAAAGATCAGCGCCACCTGCCAGGCAAGGCCGATCAGCACGCCGAGATAGGTGGCGACGCCCTTGCCGCCCTTGAAACCGAGCCAGACCGGGAAGAGATGACCGAGAAAGGCGCCGAGACCGGCCCAGATCGCCAGGTCAGGCGCGAAATGGCCGGCTATCAGCACGGCGACCGTGCCCTTCAGCGCGTCGAGCAGCAGCGTCGCGGCGGCAAGGGCCTTATTGCCGGTGCGCAGAACATTGGTGGCGCCGATATTGCCGGAGCCGATCTTGCGCACATCGCCAAGGCCGGCCGCGCGGGTGAGCAGGAGCCCGAACGGAATCGAGCCAAGCAGATAGCCGAACACCAGCGCTGGGATGAGGCTGTAAGTCATTGTTTCCCCCGCATTTCCCCCTGACGAGCCGGATCACGCGCGGTGCGCCGTGGCCGTTCAGGCGGAAAACACTGTGCGGCCCGCAACCAGCGTTTGCAAGACCTTGCCTTGCAGTCGCGCGCCTTCGAAACAGGTGTTTTTCGAGCGCGAACGAATACCGCTTTCGCTGACGATCCAGGGTTCGTCGAGATCGACAAGCGCAAGATCGGCGACAGCACCCGGCTTCAGCGTGCCGCCGGGCAGGCCGAACAGTTTTGCGGGAGCGGTGGACAGGGTTTCGATCAGCCGGAGCAACGGCACATCGCCATTGTGATAGAGCCGCAATGCCGCGCCCAGCAGTGTCTCCAACCCGATGGCGCCGGCCGCCGCATCGGCAAAGGGCAGGCGCTTGGTGTCGACATCCTGCGGATCGTGCGAGGAGACGATGATGTCGATCGTGCCGTCCCTGACCGCTTCGATCATCGCCAGCCGGTCTTCCTCGGCGCGCAAAGGTGGGGTCAGACGGAAGAAGGTGCGGTATTCGCCGACATCGTTTTCATTCAGCGACAGATTGTGGATCGCCGCGCCTGACGTCACCGTCGCCCCGTCGGCCTTCGCACGTGTGACGGCGCTTGCCGCCATCGCCGTCGAGATCTTTGCTGCATGGTACGAACCGCGTGTCAGTCGGGCCAAGGCGAGGTCGCGTTCCAGCGGGATGGCTTCGGCTTCGCGCGGAATGCCGGAGAGGCCGAGCCAGCTGGCGTAAAGGCCTTCATTCATCACGCCGGATGAACCGAGGTCCGCATCCTGCGTCTCATGCACGATGGTGGCGCCGAAGTCGCGTGCATAGGTCAGCGCGCGGCGCATCACCAGCGCGCTCGATATGGTTTGGCGGCCATCGGTAAAGGCGACCGCGCCGGCTTCGCGCAGCAGGCCGAACTCGGTCATTTCGCGCCCGTCGAGGCCCTTGGTGATCGCCGCGGCCGGAAAGACGTTGACGATGGCCGTGTCCTTGGCCGTGCGCAGCACGAATTCAACCAGCGCCACATTGTCGATCACCGGATCGGTGTCGGGCATCATGACGATGGAGGTGACGCCGCCGGCCGCCGCCGCGACACTTGCCGACGCGATGGTTTCGCGATGCTCGCCGCCCGGTTCGCCGATGAAGACGCGGCCGTCGATCAGGCCTGGAA
>NZ_RZQY01000847.1:0-2133 GCF_003998575.1 Mesorhizobium sp. M7A.F.Ca.CA.001.10.2.1
GTGTGATCAAGCGCAACCCGATCCCCTATCTGATCGCCACCGCCACCGCGTCGAATTGCGGCAGCGTCGCCACCATCACCGGCAATCCGCAAAACATGGTCATCGGCGCGCTGTCGGGCATTTCCTATCCGGCCTTTTCGGCAGCGCTGGCTCCGGTCGCCCTTTTCGGCCTCGTCGCGGTCGTTGTCATCATCCGCATCGTCTACCGGGCCGAATTCGCCCGAACGGTCCAACTGACGCCCGAGGTCTCGCGTGGCCGCATGCACAAGGGGCAGGTGCTGAAGGCGGTGGTGGTCTGCATCGGGCTGGCAATCGCCTTCTTCGCCGGTGTGCCTGTCGCCAAGGCCGCGCTCATCGGCGGCGCCATCCTCTTGCTTACCCGGGCGATCAAGCCGGAACGCATCTACCGCGAGATCGACGGTCCGCTGCTGTTCATGTTCGCCGGTCTGTTCGTGGTCGTCGCCGGCGCCGAAAAGACGCTTCTTTCGCCAGACATGATCGCCTCGGCAAAGGACCTCGGGCTGGACGATGTCTGGCGTCTGTCCGGATTCACCGCGGTGCTTTCCAACATCATGAGCAATGTCCCGGCCGTGCTGGCGCTGCGGCCTTTCATACCCGGCCTGGAAAACCCCGAGCGCGCCTGGCTGGTCGTCGCCATGAGCTCGACACTGGCCGGCAATTTCACGCTGCTGGGTTCGGTCGCCAATCTGATCGTCGCCGAACAGGCACGCGCCGCCGGCACGACGCTGTCGTTCGGCGCTTTTTTCAAGGTCGGCTTGCCGCTGACGCTGATAACGCTGGCCGCCGGCACCGCATGGCTGGCGTTTGGGTTCTAATGCATGTCGCCCAAAAGTGGCCCCGGTTTTGGCGCAACGACATGCATAAAACCAAAGGCTTAAAGCGCGTCGCGCTTTAGACCTGGCTGCCTGAAATCCGCGCCCGCACCAGCGTCGCCGCGGCGCGGCCGGCGGCCTCGATGTAATCGGGGTTGCGGTGGATCAGCATGATCGAAAAGCAGCCGTCGATCAAAAGCACGATCTCGCGTGCCAAGGCAGGCGGCTCGCCGACGCCATGGTCCGACAAGGCGCCGGCCAGCCATGTTTCGAAATTCAGCTTGTGCCGCGCGCCGACCTTGACCGCCGGATGTCCGGGCATCGAGGCGAGTTCGGCGGCCGTGCGCAGGAAGCCGCATCCTTTCCATTTCGGGTGACGAGCGGACCTCGCCAGATTGGTGAAGATCGCCTCGACCTTGCGATCCGCGCCGCCTTCGGCGGCATCGAACCAGCCGGCCATCCGCTTCAGATTGGGTTGGTCGCGGCCATCGAGATAGGCGGCGATGAGGTCGTCCTTACTCTTGAAATGGTAGTAGAGCGTGCGTTTGGTGAGACCCGCTTCCTCGGCGACGGCATCGACGCTGACGCGACCGATTCCTTCGGCATAGAAGAGCCTGGTCGCGGCATCGACAATACGTTTGCGTGTAGGACTTTGCGTGTCAGGCATGAGCTTAGGTATACCGACTAGTGAATATACACAAGCGGAAAGGGGCATAGTCTTCCGGTCATCAGCATGATGAAGAAGGAAGAGCCAATGACCGATCTTGTCCTCAAGGAACCCCGGGATGGGATTGCCATCCTCACCCTCAATCGGCCGGAGAAGCTCAACGCCTTGAACTATGCCCTGATCGATCGCCTGCTTGCGATCCTTGACGACATTGAAGTCGATGACAGCGTTCGTGCGGTCATTCTGACCGGTGCAGGGGAGCGGGCGTTTTCGGCCGGCGGCGACATTCATGAGTTCTCGGCCAGCGTGGCGCTCGGCGTCGATGTCGCGATGCGTGATTTCGTCATGCGCGGGCAACGGCTGACGGCGAGGCTGGAAGCGTTTCGCAAACCCGTCATCGCTGCCGTCAACGGCATTGCCTTTGGTGGCGGTTGCGAAATCACCGAGGCGGTGCCGCTGGCCATCGCCAGTGACCGCGCTTTGTTCGCCAAGCCGGAAATCAACCTCGCAATGCCGCCGACCTTCGGTGGAACCCAACGCCTGCCAAGGCTCGCCGGGCGCAAGCGGGCGCTGGAGTTGCTGTTGACCGGTGACTGGTTTGCGCCGCCGCGGGCGCTTGAGTTGGGTCTCGTC
>NZ_RZQY01000848.1:0-2129 GCF_003998575.1 Mesorhizobium sp. M7A.F.Ca.CA.001.10.2.1
ACGCGGTAAGGTCTCTGGCTGAGGTCGCCTTTTGCATCAAAGCGGATCGGCCCGATCGCCGTGGTGAAATCCTGTCCGGTCAGGGCCTCCGTCAGCGGCTTGCCCGAGCTTTCGGACAAGCCTGATGCTGCCTTGGCGATTTCGACCGCCGCAAAGGCCGGCAGCGCATAGCCGTCAGGCACGATCTTCTTAGCGTCAAATGCCGCCAGCACTTTTGGATCGGCGACATCGGCCCATTCCGGCGGTGCGATCATCAGCGTGCCCACGGCATAGGGTACATCGCCCGGCGGTGTGCGGAGATTTTCGCCGCCGGCAAAGACGATGCCCGCCTGAAGCTGTGCGGCATCGCGGCCCATGATGGCGATGTCGTCGCCGTCGCCACCGGCAAAGACATGCGTCGCGCCAGCCTTCTTCAGCCGGCCGATCATGCCGATCTGGTTGTCGAGCTGTGGCCGGAACGTGTCGACGAATACCGGTTTCAGCGCTGCCTGTTCGGCCGCTGCCCGCAACGTCTCGGCGATCTCACGTCCGTAGATGGTGCCGTCGTCGATAATGGCGAACAGCTCGTTCTGCCATAGATGGGTGAGGGCGGACGCGATGGCGTTGCGCTCATCGTCGCCGCGCGGCCCGAGGCGATAGACCGGCCAGCCGGCCTTGGCGCGGCGGTCGGTCAGGCTCTCGGTCCGCACGCCAACGGTGATGACCGGAATGTTGGCGTCCTTGAGGATCGGCATCGCCGCCTCGATCGCCTCGGTGCAGAGAAACCCGACTACGATGTCGACCTTGGCGGCTGCGAATTCCTTGGCCGCGGCAGCGCCGCCGTCCGCGGTGCAGGCATCATCCACGGTCTTCAGTTCGATGCCGTTCGCTTCGGCCGCCAGGCCGGTGCCGGCCTCGATCTGCTTGCCGAGAATGGCAGATGGTCCCGATAGCGGTGCCGCGACGCCGACGAGCAGCGTCTGGGCATCCGCGGCACTGGCCAGAAACAGCCAGAACAGCGCCGCTATTGTTCTTGTCTTGGGTCGCATTCGAGCGATGGGTCCCTCCGTGCCGGCTCTATGCTCCTGGCACTATTGCCGCCAAGACCTAAAGGCTGCCCGGCCTTGGTGCAACACGGGAATTTCGGGATATGGCTCAAGCACTTCGCTTGTGGCGGGCTATATCTGGCCATATATGTCGGTAGGATCCTGACCATGGAAAAAATACGGTGCTGAAGAAGAACGACATTGGGCCGCAGGCCTATCGCGACGCGATGAGCCACTTTGCCGGCCACGTCCATGTGGTCACCACCGACGGGCCGGCCGGCAAGCGCGGCACGACGGTGATCGCCGCCTGTTCGGTGTCGGACACGCCGCCGACCATCCTGGTCTGTCTCAACCGCGAAAATGCCAAGAATGAGCTGTTCGTGAAAAACGGCAGGTTTGCCCTGAACACGCTGGCCTCGCACCAGGAGCCGCTGTCGGTCGGCTTTTCCGGCATCACCGGCCTGCCGGTCGAGGAACGTTTCGCGCTTGGCGAATGGGATGTGATCTCCACCGGCGCGCCGACGCTGAAAGGCGCGCTTGCCGTGTTCGACTGCGAATTGATCGACACCAAGGATCTGGCCACCCATCGTGTGCTTTTTGGCAAGGTGACAGGTCTGCGTATGGGCGATAATTTGCGGCCGCTGATCTACCACGCCCGCGGCTACCACGTTCTGGACAGCGGAGCGGCGGCGTTCACGGAGAAAGAATGACCGAGCTGAAACCGCGCGCCGCGCCACGGACGATCGACGAGACGCTCGATCTCCTGACCGGTGCGGACTATGTGGCGGACCGGTCGCTGGCGACCGTGCTGTTCCTGTCGTTGCGTATGAAGCGGCCGCTGTTCCTCGAGGGCGAGGCCGGCGTCGGCAAGACCGAGATCGCCAAGGTGTTGGCACAGGCGCTCGGTCGCCGGCTGATCCGCCTGCAGTGCTATGAAGGCCTCGACGTTTCGTCCGCCGTCTATGAGTGGAACTACGCCGCGCAGATGATCGAGATCCGCATGGAGGAGGCGGCCGGCAAGGTCGAGCGCTCCGCCATGGAGCGCAACGTCTTTTCCGAAAAATACCTGATCCGCCGCCCGGTGCTCGATGCGCTGACCGGAAA
>NZ_RZQY01000849.1:0-2129 GCF_003998575.1 Mesorhizobium sp. M7A.F.Ca.CA.001.10.2.1
CCGGGCCGACGACGTCAAACTTGCGGCGCTTGAAGTCGATGATGCGGTACGAACGTTTGTGACCACCGCCGATGAAGCGGGCGGTGATGCGACCGTGATTGTTGCGGCCGCCCGACTTGGTCAGGCCTTCGGTCAGACCCTTGACGGGCTTGCCCTTGTAAAGACCCGAGCGGTCGACGATGACCAGCTGACGGGTGCTGGGCGTTACCGGGTTGAATTTTTTCAGTGCCATTGTTCTGTCCTCGCGGCCTTGCTCAGAGACCCGTCGCGACGTCGATCGACTGACCATCGGCCAGCGTCACAACCGCCTTCTTGACGTCGCTCTGGCGGCCAACCGTGCCACGGAAGCGCTTGATCTTGCCCTTGCGGACAAGCGTGTTCACGGCCATCACCTTGACGCCGAACAGCGCTTCGACGGCGGCCTTGATTTCCGGCTTCGACGCCTTCTTGGCGACGTTGAAGACGACCTTGTTCTGCTCGGAGGCCATGGTCGACTTTTCGGTGATCGCCGGCGAGACGATCACGTCGTAATGACGAAGGTCGGTCATTTAAAACGCTCCTCGAGAGCCTCGACGGCGGCCTTCGAAAGGACCAGCGTGCCGCGGCGCAGAATGTCGTAGACGTTGATGCCCTGGATGGGCAGCACGTCGATGTTGGGGATGTTCGTCGCCGCCAGCTTGAAGTTCTTGTCAAGCTCGGCGCCGCCGATCAGCAAAGCGTTGGTCAGGCCCAGCGTCGCGAAATTCGCGATCAGCGCCTTCGTCTTGGCCTCGGTCAGCTTCAGCTCGTCGATGATGATGATCGACGCGCTCTTGGCCTTGGCCGAGAGAGCATGCTTGAGGCCGAGAGCACGAACCTTCTTCGGCAGTTCGTGCTCGTGGCTGCGAACGACCGGGCCGTGGGCCTTGCCGCCGCCGCGGAACTGCGGAGCGCGTGCCGAATGGTGACGGGCGCGACCCGTACCCTTCTGCTTGTACATCTTGGCGCCGGTGCGCGCGATCTCGGCGCGACCCTTGGTCTTGTGCGTGCCCTGCTGCTTCTTGGCAAGCTGCCAGCGCACGACGCGCTGCAGGATGTCTTCGCGCGGATCAAGGCCGAAAATCTCGTCGGAGAGTTCCACCTTGCCGGCGTCCTTGCCGCCCAGCGTTGTGATCTTGAGATCCATTATTCCGCTCCCTCTGTGGCCGGAGCCTCGTTCTTGGCGCCACTTTCGGCAGCAACGGCGCGGATCGCGGCAGGCTTCGGCGCATTGGCCGGCAGTGCCACCTTGGCCGCATCGCGGACCAGGATCCAGGCGCCCTTCGATCCGGGAACCGCACCGCGGATCAGGATCAGGCCGCGGTCGGCGTCGGTCGATACGATCTCGACATTCTGCGTGGTGACGCGGGTGTCGCCCATGTGGCCAGCCATATGCTTGCCCTTGAACACCTTGCCCGGGTCCTGGCGCTGGCCGGTCGAACCGTGCGTCCGGTGCGAAACCGAGTTACCGTGCGTTGCACGGCCACCGCCCATGTGGTGGCGCTTGATGACGCCCTGGAAGCCCTTGCCGATCGTCGTGCCCGTCACATCGACCTTCTGGCCGGCGACGAAGTGCTCGACGGTGATCTCGGCGCCGACATCGATCATGTTGTCGGCGGAGACGCGGAACTCGGCGACCTTCGCCTTCGGCTCGACGGAAGCGGTCGCGAAATGGCCGCGCATCGCCTTCGACGTGTTCTTCACCTTGGCAAGGCCAACGCCGAGCTGAACGGCGGTGTAGCCATTCTTCTCTTGCGTGCGCTGGGCCACGACCTGGCAGTTCTCCATCAGGAGAACGGTGACGGGAACATGTTCCCCGGCATCGTTGTAGATGCGGGTCATTCCCACCTTCTTTGCAATCACACCTGAACGCATCGGTTCAATTCCTTTAGAGTTCCGGGCCAGGGGCACCGCCCCTTACCGCGCTCTCATTCCCTTAGAGCTTGATCTCGACGTCGACGCCGGCGGCCAGATCGAGCTTCATCAAAGCATCGACCGTCTGCGGGGTCGGATCGACGATGTCGAGCAGACGCTTGTGCGTGCGCATCTCGAACTGCTCGCGGCTCTTCTTGTCGACGTGAGGCGACCGGTTGACCGTGAACTTTTCGATC
>NZ_RZQY01000084.1:0-14439 GCF_003998575.1 Mesorhizobium sp. M7A.F.Ca.CA.001.10.2.1
GGAGAAGGCGTTGCTGCTCGTGTTGGCGATGGAACTCCCGACCCCGAAGGTCAAGGTTCCGCTGGAGCTGCCGACGATGCCTATGCCTACGCCGCCGCCGGTGATGTCGAGATCGTCGAAGGTGGCGATGCCGTCGAAATTGTTGGCGGACAGCGCCGCACTGGTGGCGTTGGTGATCTTGGTGTTGCCGGTGAAATTGACGGTCGCGCTCGAACCGACAAGCACGATGCCGGTTTCAGATGCGGTCTGGACGGTCAGGTCGTCGACCGAGACCGTACCGGCCACTCCATCGAGGAAGAGGCCGGTTGCGACATTGCTGACCGTCACGCCCTGGACGGTCAGGCCATTTGTGCCCAGGCCGTGGATGCCGGCGGCGGCGCCCCCGGAAATATTGAAATCGAGCAATGTGTTGCCGTTGCCCAGCGTCACGACATCGCCGGCGCCGGAACTGGTCAGCGTTGCCGCGCCCGCGGAATCCGAGATGGATTCGTCATGATGGACGTTGGTGCCGGTGACATTCAACGGCACCCCGCCGAGCGAGAACGCGCGGCCGTTGCCGAACGACGCCAGTTCCTGCCCGTCGCTCAGCGAGAAGCCGGTGGCGTCGTCGATCGTCCCGCGGTTGACCAGGACAATGATGGCGTCGCTGGCGGTAATGCTGTCGGCATAATCGATCGAGGCGAGGTCGGTGATGGACGTGCCGCCGCCCGAAGCCCCGGCCGCGACGAAGATGTAATTGCGCAGATCGTAGAGTTGCGGGCCGGTAAACTGCGTCGTGCCGAAGGCGTAGTGGCCGCTGCCCTCATTGAGCCCGCGCGCATCGAGCGAGGCGGTGATGCCGGAGATGGAGCTGGAACCGCCGCCGAAGGTAAACTCGGCGTTGGCCGTGGCCCCCGGCGTTCCGGCAATGCCCAGCCGCACGCCGGTATCGACATTGGCGATGACGCCACCAGCGGTGATGGTGATCACCGCGCCGCCGACGCTCGGCGAGGTCAGGTCGATGCCGATCGAACCGGCGGCACCGGTACCGGTGATGTTGAGCGACTGCGCGGTGAAATTGGTTTTGCTGCCGGAGAAATCGACGCCGGTGCCGACACCCAGTCCGGAAATGACGATGTTGCCGGTGACCACCGCCGCATTGACGCCGGCAAACGAGATGCCGTCGGCGCCGGGATTGGTGATGCTGATGTCGCCGAAGCGGATCGCCGCCGGCGAATCCGAAATGGCGATCGCCGGTCCGGTCGTGTCGGAGATCGTCGTCGCACCGTTGACGGTGAAGCTGCCCGCGACATTCTCGAGCACGACGCCCGACGTGCCGCCGCTCTGGCTGATCGAGTCCAGCACCACATGAGCGGTGATCGGATCGATGAAGACGGCGGTGCCGCCATTGCCCGATATTGTGCCGCCGGTGGTGGTGAACGTCCCGCCGGTCGACGTGCCCTGCACGGTGATGCCGCGGTCAGTATTGTCCTGCGCATTGATGGTGGCGAAGGTGTAGGTGCCCTTGCCGCTGATATCGAGACCGTCGTCGAGATTGCCCTGCAGCAGCGTCGTGCCGGTGAAATTGTAGGTGCCGTCGCCTTCGATGTGCAAGCCATCGAGGCCGTTGCCGGTGGCGGTGAAATTGGAGCCGGTGATGCCGGTCGAGCTGCCGGTGAAGTCGGCGCCGTTGCCGCCCGCACCGGTGACCGTCACATTGGTCAGCGTCGCGCCGGTGATGTTGTTGCCGAAAATGCCGTCGGCGCCGCCGGTGATGGTGATGCCGTTGAGCGTGTTGCCGTTGCCCAGCGTGATGACCGGGTTGGCGACGTTGGTGCCCTGGATCGTGCCGTCGCTGCCGCCCAGGTTGAAGGTGCTGGTGCCGCCGCCGAAAAGCCTGGCGGTGACGCTTTCGCCGCCGCCGATGACGGTCTGTCCATTGGCAAGCGTCACGCCGCCGGTCGTCAGATTGCCGTTGCCGCCAAGCGCGACGACAAAGCCGTTCGCACCCGACTTGGTCACGGCGTCGTCCAGAGTCGTCGGGTCGGCCAGCGTGCCGGCGCCGGCGAGGCCGCCATCGGCGAAATAGAACTTGCCGAAGGCGGCATTGGTGGCGGCGTTGATCGCGACACGCGTCGTCGAGCCGCCGGTCAGCGTCTGCGACTGGACGCGGACCCCGATATCGCCACGCACGCGTTCGTTGACGCGCTTGCGCAGGCCTTCGCTGACCGGATAGACCGGCTCCGGCCCGTTGTCGGCCCCATTGGCCGCATTGTCCGAGCCGCTGCCGGGATTGAACGGGATGTTCAGCCGCACGCTGCCGGCGAACTGGGTGTCGTCGCGATTGTCGTTGCGGACCTCGCCGGCGAAGACCAGTTCCGTGTTGCTGCCGAAGACATCGCCGATCGTATACTCGAACCCGGCCTTGGCGCCTGTGACGCTGCCGTCGTCGCCATGCGGATCCTCGAAGTGATAGCCGCCGATGTCGAGCCGCAGCGAATGCTTGTCGGGCAGGGCGACCGGCACCTGCGCACCGATCTCGCCCTCGATGCCCCACGCGGCGTAGTCGCGGTGGTCAAGGACCGAGATCTGCTCGATCAGCTGGTTGCTGACCATCGACAGGGTCGAACTGGTCGAGTGATCCGTCGAATCGCCCTTGATCGGCAGATAGACGTTCACATGCGCATCGAAATGTGGCGTGATCGCCTCGGCGCCCAGCGTGGCGGCGGTGAACTGGGTGGAGTTGTAGTTCTCGAGGTTGAGATAGGCGTAGCCGCCGATCATCAGGTCCGGGTTGACGATGCGGCGAATGCCGAGGCCGACATCCTGGCCGGAACCATCCTTGAAATCATGCTTGGCCCGGACATCCAGGAACAGCACGGATTCGGCCGTCTGCTTGAGCGGGATGAAACCTTCGAGCGCGCCGTTGCCGCCATTGTTGTCGGCGCCGATGATGGCGCGGATCTGCGGCTGCCACAGGCCGTTCGGATCGGCATGGGCCGTCAGACTGGAAAGACCGAGCGCCAGCGTCGTCAGCGCCGTCGTCTTCCAAAGATGCCTGGCGATTTGCGAACGGCGATAGCCAGCGCGAATGTGGAAATCCTCCCCACGCGCCGCTATCTCACCAACTTGCCGAGAAGTCTCGGTAGTTCCCATCCCTGGCGAGTCCTTCGGGGACTACACGCGCCCCGTGTAGATTCTTACTCGAATTCTATTGTATAGCGAGTCCTGGCCGATCCGATTTCTAGAGCTTTCCTGCAAAATTGCTCGCTGTGTCTGAAAGGCCACAGTAATTTCGCCGGCTTGCTTGCCTCCGGCTCGGCTTTCGGAACAGTCGCGAGTGTTGTATCAAGCCATGCTCGGGAGAATACCGGGGCGCGGCGAGGAAACATGCAAGGCATCCGGCAAAACAACATGGCACTTACTTTAGACAAGTCTAATTTACTTGGCGTGGCCGCGGGGCTGGCCGCCCTGTGGCTTGGTCTGGCCGCCGGCCCAGCCCTTGCCGAAGATGCCAAGCCGGCCCAGCCAAAGCCGGCTGAAACCAATGCAAAACCGGCCGATGCCAATCCGTGGGCGGTGAACTGCTCCTCCGGTTCGGCGACCACCGAGCTTCAGTGCCAGGTGTCGCAGAACCTGACCGAGGCCAAGACCGGGCAGCGCGTGCTGACCGTGACCGTGCGCCGCGACAACGGCAATGGCAGCCTCGCCATGCTGCTTGCCCTGCCGCACGGCCTGTTCCTGCCGTCCGGCGCCTCCTTCCAGATCGACCAGGGCCAGAAGACGACGATTGCCATCCAGACCAGCGACCAGAACGGCGCCTATGCCGCCACGCCGTTGTCGGCGGATCTCATCAAGGCCATGAAGTCCGGGACCAATCTGAACATCGGCATGGAATCGGTCACCCGCAAGCCGGTCACCATCCCGGTGTCGCTGGCCGGCTTCACCGCCGCCGTCGCCAAGCTGGAATCGATCAAGTAGCTGCTGTCAGCGGCTTGATTGTGCGCACCCGGAATGCTCCGTTGCCGCTTCGGACAGTGGAGAAACCCATGACAGGCTTTGTCGATCGCCAGCGCGCGGCGCAACTGATGGACCGCGCCGGCATCGAGGCGCTGGTGCTGTGCGCGCCTGAGGCCTTCCACTATGCGACCGGAGCCTCGATCGGGCCGTCGGGACTGTTCCGGCGCGCCGGCGCCGGCTTCGTCGTCATCCCGGCTGGCCAAGACTTGCCGGTGGGCGTCGTGGTGGCGGATTTCAATGCGGGACAGCTGCAACTGGCTCTGTCGGATGCCGTCATCCGCAGCCACCCGATCTGGATCGAAACCGCCACGCTTGACGCCTCGACCGCAGGGCAAGGGCTGGCGCAACGCGTCGAGGCCGGCCTTGCCTCGTCTGGCCGGGCGCCTGGTTTTTCCCGGCCGGCAACATTCGAACTTGCCCGTTCCGTCCGCGAACTGAAGGAGATCCTGAGCGGGTTCGGACTTGAGCGCGCAAGGATCGGCGTCGATCTCGATTTTATTCCCGCCGCCGATCTCTCGGTCATGCAGGCGCTGCTGCCGGGCTGCACGATGGTCGACGGCTCGGCCGTGCTCGACAGGTTGCGGGCCATCAAGTCGCCGCGCGAGATCGATCTGCTCCAGCAAGGCATCATCCTGTCGGAAGCCGGGCTGGAGCGGCTGCAGGTCGATGCCATGGCCGGCATGCGTCAGGGCGATCTCATTGCCCTCTATCGGCAAGGCGTCGCCACGGCCGCGTCCGGCCTGTCCCATCCGGTCGCCACAGCCGAATATGTGACGCTGGGCGCGAAGGCCAAAAGCACCGATGCGAAAGCCATGCCTGGCGATCCGCTGAAGTGCGACATGGTCTGCACGGTCGGCGGCTACGCCTCCGACATGTCGCGCAACTTCACCTTCGGATCGCCATCCGCCGAGCAGGCCGAACTGCACGCGATCGCCGAGCGGGCCTTTGACGACGGGCTGGCAGCGCTTGTTCCGGGAGCCACGCTCACCCACGTGCATCGCGTCGCCACCGACAGCCTGGCGCGGCAAGGGCTGCGCACCTACCGCCGCGGTCATTTCGGCCATGGCGTCGGCCAGTCGGTCTTCTCGGAGCAATGGCCGTTCATCGCCGCCGATAGCGATGTCGTCATCGAAGCCGGCATGGTGCTGGCCTTCGAGATCCCGCTCTACATAGACGGCCTCGCCAGCTTCAATCTCGAGGATCAGTTCCTGATCACACCGGACGGGGCTGTCGCCATGAACCGCTTGCCGAGACGGCTGGAGAGGATTGGGTAGCGAGGGCGTGGTCGTTTTTCAAAGATAGCGCTCTACGGCGCCCCCCTCTGCCCTGCCGGGCATCTCCCCCTCAAGTGGGGAGATTGACTGTTTCGGCGTCGGTCTTCGTCTTCAACGTCGAATATTGGCGAAGGTGGTCGTAGCAGCCGATCTCCCCACTTGAGGGGGAGATGTCCGGCAGGACAGAGGGGGGCGCCACGGAACTCGGTGGTGAGGTGGCCAGCACCTAACCACTCACCGGTGGCCGCCGATCGCTCCACGGCATCTCCTGCTCCAGCTGCGCCGACGCGGCCAGCACCGTTGCCTCGTCACCGTAGCGGCCGACCAGTTGCACGCCGATCGGCACGCCGTCTTTCGACCAGCCGAGCGGCAGCGAGATCGCCGGCTGGCCGGAGATGTTGAAGGGGAACGCAAACACCGAATCCGCCCACTTGGCGTTGTAGCGGTCGATGTCGGTTTCCGACATGTCGTAATAGCCGAACGGACGCGGCAGCTGCGTCAGGGTCGGGGTGATGAAGATATCGTAGGCGCCGAGGTCGCCGACGATGTCGCGGCCGACCTGCCTGAGCTGCTCGACATCGGAGATGTGCCTGGTGCCGCTGGTCGAGCGGCCGCGCTCGATGATTGCCCAAGTCACCGCCTCGACATCGCCTGGCGTCACCGGCCGGCCGATCACCGTCTCAAGGTAGTCGAACGTCGCCGCCGTCTGCACGCAGGTCATGTTGGTGTAGGTCTTCCACACAGCGTTCGCGTCGAGCGGCATATCGTGCTCCTCGACGTCGTGGCCGAGCCGCTCGAGCGCAGCCACGGTTGCCAGCACCGCCGCCTTCACCTCCGCATCGATCGCCGTGCCGTTGGGTGGCGTGACGGAAAAGCCGATGCGCAGCTTCTTTGGCGCCCGTGCCGACAGGCTGAGCCAAGAACCATCGGGCACCGGCGGCGTATAGGGGTCGCCCGGCAGCGCGCCGGCAACCGCGTCGAGATAGGCCGCCGTGTCGCGCACGGTGCGCGAGCAGCACAGGAAGTACGCGCCGCCATACCAATAGTCGCCGAACGGCGCGAGGCTGACGCGGCCGCGCGACGGTTTCAGCCCGACGATACCGCAGCAGGAGGCCGGAATGCGGATCGAGCCTGCACCATCGCTGGCCTCGGCGATCGGCACCATGCGCGAAGCGATGGCCGCGGCAGCGCCGCCGCTCGAGCCGCCGGGCGTGATGCCTTCCTTCCACGGGTTCTTGGTCACACCGTAGAGTTTTGGTTCGGTGGTGATCGACCAACCGTTCTCCGGCGCGTTCGACTTGCCGACCAGCACCAGCCCGGCCGCCTTCATGCGGCGAACGACCTCGGTGTCGAAATCGGCAACGACATCCCTGAGGTAGAATGAGGAGTTGGTGTTCGGTGCCCCGGTCCAGGACGAGGCCAGCTCCTTGAGCAGGAACGGCACGCCGGCGAAGGGCGCTGATGTGTCGATTGTCTCGGCCTGGGCGCGCGCCATGTCGTAGAGGCGATGGATGACCGCATTGAGCGTCGGGTTGAGCCGCTCGACCAGCGTGATCGCCGCCTCCACCAGTTCCCCCGGTGAAACGTCGCCCCGCTTCACAAGTGCCGCAAGGTCGAGCGCGTCGGACTCGGCATAGGTTTTCAGCAGACTTTCGGTGACCATGTCTCTCTCCCGTCGTTCGTTGATCTTGCCAACGTTGGCGCCGCCCCTCAGCCGCCTGCCGGCACCTTCTCCCCGTATAGTGACGGGGAGAAGGGAGACGCTCCAACGCTGACGACCCCCTCTCCCCGTTCTTCACGGGGAGAGGGTAAGGGTGAGGGGCAGCGCCGGCCTGAAACGATTGCCGCCAGCAGCCGGATTGCGTCAGGCCAGGTCGATGGTCCGCCCGAGTGCGATGCTCTGTTCAGCGGCCAGCACGATGCGCAGGCTGTTGACCGCCGCATCCATCTGCTCGGTGAGGTCGAGATCCTCGCGGATGGCGCGCAGGAAGAAGGCCTGCTCGCGGTCGCAGAGCTCCTGGTGGCCGGGCTCGTCCTCCATGCTGACGATCTCGTCGGGCTTCGAGAAATTCTTGTCGCCGTCGACCTGAGCATAATGGATCTTCAGCGCATCGGTCTTGGTGTGGCGGTCGATGTCGGCGGAACTCGAAACCTCTGCAAGTTCGGCAGCATTGCTTGCCTGCTGGCCGGCGACGATCGACACCGCGCCCTTGGGGCCGACCACGTCCTTCACGAAATAGGCCGTTTCGCTCATCATTGGGCCCCAGCCCGCCTCGTACCAGCCGACCGAGCCGTCATCGAAGGTGACGTGCAGGTGGCCGTAATTCTGCTTGTCGGCTTCCGCCCAGAGCTTGGCGCCGATGCCATGCACGCGCACCGGCTTGGCGCCGGTCAGCTGGCACATGACGTCGACATAATGGACGCCGCAATCGACGATCGGGATCAGCGAATCGATCAGGTTCTTGTGCCAGTGCCAGGCGCTGCCGCTGCTCTGCTGGTTGAGGTTGAGCCGCATCACCAGCGGCTTGCCGAGCGTCTTCCCGACCTCGATGAACTTGATCCATGACGGGTGGACGCGCAGGATATAGCCGAGCACCAGCTTGCGGTTCTTCGCCCGCGCCGCCGCGACAACCTTCTCGGCATCCTCATTGTTGGTGGCGAGCGGCTTTTCCATGAACACATGGCAGTTGGCGGCGATTGCCTTCAGCGCATATTCGGCGTGGGTGTTCGGCCAGCTGTTGATCGACACCGCGTCCGGTTTTGTTTCCTTCAGCGCCTGGTCGAAATCCTCGTAGAGTGGGTAGCCGGCTAACTCTCCCGGAATCTTCGTGTTGCTCTTGATCGAGCGGCTCATAATGCCGACGATCTCGAAACCGTCGAGCCGGTGATACGCGCTGGCATGCGACGCACCCATATTGCCGAGACCCACCACCAGCACTTTTACTCTGTCGGACACCGCTGCCTCCCAAATTCTTGATTAAATCACAGGCGGCGCTGTTGCCGTCGCCCGCATGTTTATCCAGGACAATCACCTTAGGTTGGCGCCGCCCCTCATTGCCCTGCCGGGCATTTCTCCCCGTATAGTGACGGGGAGAAAGGGCTGGCCGCAATGTTGGCGATTGGCGAAATCATCAACGACAGCGTCCCCTCGCCCCGTTTACGGGGAGAGGATGCCGGCAGGCAGGTGAGGGGCGGCGCTGACCTGGACAATTGCCAGCCCTACTTCACCGCCGAATCGAACTGATGCGCCTTGATCTTCTCGACATCGAGCGCGGCAAAACCTTCCGACAGCTTGACGCCGTCGGCATCGGCCTTGACCTTGGCCTTGTCGAAATCATTGGCCGGGCCGATCAAATCGTTGGTGCAGACATCCTCGGCCTTCACCGGAGCGGTGATCTGGCCGATCTTGTGGATTTCGTCGAAGAAGCCCTGCCAGCTCGCCATGTCGTGCGAGCCCCAGCCGCCGCGTTTGTCCATGTCGCCGCGGAAGACGTTGATCTGCTGCAGGATCGAGGTGGTGCCAAGCTCCGGCCCGAGATTCTTGGCCAGCGTCGGGAACTGCTCGAACACCGCTTCGACCGCCGCGCGGGGATTCTGGTAGCCGAATTCGAGGCCCATCGCCCAGCCGCGCAGGTACTTTTCCAGCAACGCCTTCTTGTCGGCGTCCTCCAGATCGGCGGCGCGCACGACGAAAGTATTGGCCGGCAGCTTTGAGTTCTGCACGCCGAGCCAGTATTCGAAGTCGAGCCCCTTGGCGATCCATTCGGCGCGTAGGCCTTCCCACGACAGGGCAGCGTCGCCCTGGCCGCCGGCAAGAGCCGTGCCCCATGTCGGCCAGCCGGCTTCGACATATTTGACCTTCTTGATGTCGACGCCCTGCGCCGCCAGCAGCGGGTCGGTGATCGACTGCCAGGCGGCGGAGCCGAGCAGGATGGTCTTGCCTTCCAGCTTCTTCAGATCGTTCGATCCCTCGCCCTTGCGGAAGGCGATGCTGAACGTGTCGCGGGCGCCCATATGGAACACCGACTTCAGCTTCATGCCGTTCTGGATGGCGAAAGAGAACACGCCGGGCGACGGGAAGCCCATATCGGCCTGGCCGACATCGACGAACTTCACCGTCGCGGTGCCGTCCGACGGCCCCGGCTGCATGTCGGTGTCCAGCCCATCGAAATAGCCGGCCTTCTTGGCTGCCCAGTAGGGATAGTCGTCGAGCACTTCGAGCGTGCCGCGCGGCGAGATCCAGGTGAATTTTCCGTAGGGTTCGGCCCTGGCCTTGAGGCCGGTGGCGCCAAGCGCCGTCGCGGTCACCAGCCCGGCGCCGGTCACCTGCAGGAAGTAGCGGCGGCTGATGCCCGCCGGGCTGATGGAGTTTTCTTTGGTCATAGCATTCCCCTTTTTTGTTTGATGTCAGTCTCTTGCCGCCGCCTCCCGGGCGCGCCGTCATATCCCTGTGTTCAAGCCTCCCAGCTCGCCCATTTCTTGCCGATCAGGAAGAACAGCACGTAGATCAGGATGCCGAGCGTCGACAGGATCAGCACCACGGCGAAGAACTGCGGCATCTGGATCATCGACGAATAGGTGGTCAGCCGGTTGCCGAGGCCGAAGCCGCCGCCGACCATTTCGGCGCCGACCGCGGTCAGCAGACCGAAGATGGCGCCGATCATCAGCCCGACCAGGATCATCGGCAGCGCCATCGGCGCTCGGATTTTCCAGAAGATCTGCAGGGTGCTGGCGCCATAGGAGCGTGCCAGCGCGATCTTGGCGCTGTCGACGCGGCGAAAGCCGGTGGCGGCATTGATCATCACCATCGGCCCGGCGGCCAGCGCCACCGCGATGATGCGCGGCGTGTAGCCGAAGCCGAAGCGCAGGATCAGAAGCGGCACCAGTGCCAGCATCGGCGTGGTGACCAGAAGCAGGATGTAGGGCGCGACGATCTTCTCGGCGAACGGAAACTGGGTGATGACGGCGGCCAGCACCAGGCCGATGATGGCGCCGATGGTGAAGCCGGACACCAGCTCGACGAGCGTGTAGCCGAGATGCGGCGCGATCAGCGGGAACTCGTCGAACAGCGCATAGGCGATCGAGCTCGGCGGCGGCATGATGTAGAGCGGCACGTGGAACAGCCGCAGCGCCAGTTCGATGCCGCCGATGATGATCACCGCCACGGCAAGAATGGCCGCCACCTCCTTGCCCGACTTGATGCCGGGGCCGCTGGCGAAGGCCGACAGATTGGTCAGGCTGACCTCGTGGCCGTCGGCAGACTTGGATTTGGAGAATTCCGGAATGGCGTCGCCTCCGCTCACGGCCTGATCCTCACGATCTCGGCGCTCGCGCGCTCCGGCGCTTTTGGCCGCGTGCGTTCGCCGACAATGTCCATCTTGATACGGTTGGTGAGGTCGAAGACCTCCTTCGTCGCCATGATCTCCAGCGAGCGTGGCCGCGCAAACGGCACGCGATATTCCTTGGCGACGCGGCCCGGCCGGGCGCTCAGCACCACGACCCGGTCGGAGAGGAAGATCGCCTCCTCGATCGAGTGGGTGATGAAGACGATCGTTGTCTTGGTGTCGAGCCAGATCTCCTCGACCAGCCGGTTCATCTCCTCGCGGGTGAAGCTGTCGAGCGCGCCGAACGGCTCGTCCATCAAAAGCACCGAGGGCTTCAGCGCCAGCGCCCGCACGATCGCCGCACGCTGCTGCATGCCGCCCGACAGCTCACGCGGAAACTTGCCGCCGAAGCCGTCGAGCCCGACCCGGTTGAGCAGATGCGCGATCCACGCCCGGTCCGGCTTCTCGCCCTTGATCTCGAAAGGGAAGCGGATGTTGGCGTCGAGATTGCGCCACGGCAGGAGGTTCGCCTCCTGGAAGACGATGCCGATATCGGGATGCGGACCGGTGATGGCCTTGCCATCGAGCCGGATCTCGCCGCTGGTCAGGCTGTGCAGGCCCGACATCGACCACAAGAGCGTGGTCTTGCCGCAGCCGGAAGGGCCGACGATCGAGACGATTTCATTGGCGCTGACATCTAGGCTGCAGCGGTCCAGCGCCAGCAGGTCGCCGGAGGCCGTGTGATAGATCTTGGTCGCTGCCTGCACGCCAAGCTTCGGCTTTTTTGCATCGCCCGTATTCATCTGCCCCCCGGGAAGATTGCGCGATGATCCATTGGCTCATCCCCAGCGAAAATCAGTCTGTAACTATCCTACTTTCCTGTCAAGCACCGACGATGGCCACCGTATCAGGAAAATCGATTAGTATGCCTATCTGCTTGTTTTAATATCGGTTTTGCGGCCTTGAAATGCATGTTGCTTTCCTACATACTTCGGAACTGACACGGATCGGAGAGGACCGGAGGAAGGTGATCTTTACCCTACGACACGCTGCGGTTGCGATGCGGTCGGGCGCGTGGAGCCAGGGCGTGCAAACATGCTAAGACGGCAGCCTCGCAACCCAGGGAAAGACCAGGACCCCATGAACGAAGCTGGCAGCCAGGACGAGCCTGTTCCAGGCCAGGATACCGAGGGGCGCGATCCTGTCCGGCGCATTCCCGACATCATCTCGCTGGTCAAGGATTCCTACAGCGAATTGCGCCCGGCCGAACGGCGTGTCGCCGATGTCGTGCTCGACGACGTCAAATATGCCGTCGACGCCTCCAACGCCGCCCTTGCCCAGCGCGCCGGGGTCAGCGAACCGACGGTGACCCGGTTCTGCCGCGCCATCGGCTGCGAGGGCGTGCGCGACTTCAAGCTGAAGCTGGCGCAGAGCCTCGTCGTCGGTGCGCTCTATCTGGCCAAGTCGCCCTCCGTCAGCAATGACAATGGCATGCCGTTCTGGAACGCCGTATTCGGCGAGGCGCGCCGGGCGCTGCAGGAGGCCGAGCGGCAGCTCGACCCGGCGCAGCTGCAGAAAGCCGCCGATCTGATCGCCAAGGCGCGCCAGGTCACCGTGTTCGGCCTCGGCGGCAGCTCCTCGGCGCTGGCGCAGGAAACCCAATACCGGCTGTTCCGCTACGGCATCACCGTCAGCGCCCAGTGCGACCCCTATCTGATGCGCATGACCGCCTCGACGCTCAAGCCGGGCGATCTGGTGATCGCCATTTCGGCGACCGGACGCACCCGCGAGGTGATCGAGGCCGTCGAGCTCGCCAAGCACTACCGCGCCAACGCCATCGCCGTAACCGCGCCCGACACCGAACTCGCCCGCGCCTGCGACGTCAGGTTGACGGTGGCGGTGCCCGAATATCCCGACACGCTGAAGCCGACGGCCTCGCGCTTCGCCTTCCTGGCGGCGATCGACCTTCTGGCGGTGGCCTCGGCCTACAAGCTCGACGGTTCGGCCCGCGAGACCGTGCGCCGCATCAAATACAACGCCCAGATCCACCGCACCGGCAAGGAGATGGAGCCGCTCGGAGACTAGCTCCCTTCTCCCCGTTCACGGGGAGAAGGTGCCGGCAGGCGGATGAGGGGCGGCGCCGAGTTCAACAATTGATGATCCCAACTTGGATTGGGCGCATGCACAAAGAGGGAAAGAAATGCTCGAAATAGCACCGACGAAACAGGCAGCCGCATGGCTCGAATCCCTGGCGCAGGCACTCGCAGCCGGCGACGTGGCCGCTGCGAGCAACCTGTTCGTCGACGATTGCTACTGGCGCGATCTCCTGACCTTCACCTGGAACATCACCACCATGGAAGGCCGCGAGGCGATCGCCGACATGCTGGCGGCGACGCTGGCGACGGCCAAGCCGAGCGCGTGGCAACTGACCGGCGAGGCGATCTCGGACGATGGCACCATCGAGGCGTGGTTCAGCTTCGAAACCGCGGTGGCCAGGGGAGAGGGCATCATGCGGCTGCGCGACGGCCGCTGCCGCACGCTGTTCACGGCAATGACGGACCTGAAAGGCTTCGAGGAGCGCAAGGGGGCGAAGCGGCCGCTTGGCGTGCGCCACAAGGCCGATCCCAGGCGCGAGACCTGGTCGGAGGCGCGGGCGCGCGAGACGCGCGAGCTCGGCACCGAGGAACAGCCCTACTGCCTGGTCATCGGCGGCGGCCAGGGCGGCATCATGCTGGGGGCGCGGCTGCGCCAGCTCGGCGTGCCCACCATCGTCATCGAGAAGAATGCGCGGCCGGGCGATTCCTGGCGCAACCGCTATCGCACGCTCGTGTTGCACGATCCGGTCTGGTACGACCATCTGCCCTACATTCCCTTCCCCGAAAACTGGCCGGTGTTCACGCCCAAGGACAAGATGGGCGACTGGCTGGAAATGTACACGCGCGTCATGGAGCTCAATTACTGGGTCGCCACGAAATGCCTGAGCGCGTCCTATGATGAGGCCGAAAAAGTCTGGACCGTGGTCGTCGACCGCGTCGGCCGCCAGATCACGCTGAAGCCGAAGCACATCGTCTTCGCCACCGGCGCCTACGGTCCGCCACGGCGGATCGATCTGCCGGGCGCCGACCGGTTCAAGGGCGAGTTGCTGCACTCCAGCCAGTATGCCAGCGGCGACAAATTCCGCGGCAGACGAGTCGCGGTCATCGGCGCGGCCAGCTCCGGCCACGATGTCTGCGTCGACCTCTGGGAAAGCGGCGCCGAGGTCACCATGATCCAGCGTTCGCCGACGACGGTGGTCAAATCGGACACGCTGATGGAAGTCGGCTTCGAGATCTTCTCGGAAGACGCACTGGCGCGCGGCATCACCACCGAGAAGGCCGACATGATCGTCGCCTCGACGCCGTTCGCGCTGGTGCCCAAGGGCCAGCGGGCGCTTTACGAGGTGATCAAGGCGCGCGACGCGGCTTTTTACGACCGCTTGCGCGCCGCCGGCTTCGCCCTCGATTTCGGCGACGACGAGACCGGCCTTCTGATGAAGGCCTACCGCACCGGCTCCGGCTACTATATCGATGTCGGCGCTTCCGACCTGATCATCGACGGCAAGATCGGCATCCGCAGCGGCGTCGCCATCAAGTCGCTGACCCCGAGCGGCATCCTGTTCGAGGACGGCAGTGAACTCGCCGCCGACGCCATCATCGCCTGCACCGGCTATCAGTCGATGAACGAGACGGTGGCTTCGATCGTCTCGCGCGAAGTCGCCGACAAGGTCGGCCCCTGCTGGGGGCTTGGCTCGGGCGTCAAGGGCGACCCCGGACCCTGGCAAGGCGAGCTGCGCAACATGTGGA
>NZ_RZQY01000850.1:0-2124 GCF_003998575.1 Mesorhizobium sp. M7A.F.Ca.CA.001.10.2.1
CCTGTAACTCGCCCTGTTGGTACAAATTACAGCCCGCCCCGCCCCAAGCAATAGAACAATATGGTTAACAAACCCAATAAACCAGCCAGCCCGCCTATCCAGACCTTTCTCTACAGCGGCCGATGCCGCCATATCTTCGTCAGCGGCTGACGCCGTTGTCGTCATCCTGCGTCGCCGCGAGCACGCCAGACGTCAGAAGCGCCCCGGCGAAAATCGCCTCCGGCGGACCGAACCCGGCGCCGCCGCCGGAGGGCTGAATAGCAGCCGTCTGCTCAGAGCCGACAAGCTTGAGGCAAATGTTGTTGCCAAGGCGGGAAACGTCGAGGCTCGAATTGGCCGAAACCTCCAGATTGCAGCCGCCGACCAGAACGGAGGCCGCGCCGTTGGCGCCAACCACCACACGGCTGCCGAAATCGAGCGCGCTTCCAACCTTGGCAGCGCCATAGCCCGCCGTCTGCGACACCATCACATCACCGGTGGCGGAACGGATGGATCCGATCGGGTTTGCCGAACCTTGATAGGGTGTCGCGCAGCTGCACGAAGCATCCTGGGCAAACGATGAAGCTGAACCAAACCCGATTGACACGACAAATACGGCAAGCGCAGTTTTAACCACAAGGCTCATCAGTCTTCGATCCCTTCTTGCTGCACCACTTCAGACGCACCCAGTCAAAGGCATTGCATCAGCGCGTACCAGTTTTTGGCCACAATTCCAACCTGTTTCGCGCGCGCGAGGCGATTTAAGCTGACGCGTGTCTGTCCAAGCACAGTACTTTAGCCAGATCGCATTAATAGTTTTCGACTACCTGTCACAGGTTTCTTACCATCGGGCAAAAATTTGAGCTCTCCTTTCCGCGGTGACTGGCTCGATAAGCTTTGACCAAGCTGAGCGCGCCAAACCTTTCGCCAGCCACCTAATATATTGAATTATCGATACATTTTTCGGTAGATACTCCTTGATGGCAGCCGCGCGATTTCGACCATTGGTCGTGCTGACAGCATGTAATTCGAGATCGGCTCGATACCAATCGCGGCCAACGGGGTAGGTGGCCGGCTCGGCTACCCATTTCTCATCTATCGGCCATAGAGATCTGGCTCCATGCCCCCACCTCGATCAAGAACCGGCATACCCAATAAAGGACCCATAAATACCCAAATGCGGGCGCCGGCCAGCTTGAGAACAAGACCCACTCACTTCGCCGCAAGAGCCTCCGGTCTGTACTGGCGACCTGCTCAGCAAGGTTTGTACGTTGCGCCGGCCTGAACCGGCTGGCCGCAGAGAATTCCGCCCTGCGTAAGTATGGTGGCCAAATCTTCCCCCTCAGCCGTCAGGCACTGCACAACAAGGGTATCGCCAACCCTGGAAGCGATCTTGCCGTCGCAAGGTGTTCCGGAACCGACAGGTTTGCAGGCCAGGACGAGCCCCTGGTAGTCTCGGCGCGCCGCTTCCGTCACCAGGAGGCGCATGGCCTGAGGCCTGGAAAACGCCGCCCCGCACAGCAGGATCTTGCGACCGCCGACACGCAGATCATCGACCGATGGAATGGAGAGCTTGCCTTCAAACGGCTTGAGCTCGGCTACCGGCTTCGCGGGGGACGGGCCGCCCCTCTGCATCACGATGATGCCCAGAAAGCCAACACCAAACAAAACAGCCACGACGGCAAGCAACGCTATGTTCCTGACTGACAAAACCATCCTCCATCCGACCGGTGGGCCCGGTCCGCTCATTTCGTCGCAAGGGCGCTCAGTCTTTCTATCTGCTGCATGTACTTCTCGATGACGATCGTTTCCGAAAACTGCCGCTCGACCTTGTTTCTGCTCTGGGCCCCCATCCTGTCCCTGGACGAGTCGTCCAGCCGCGCAAACTCGACCATCTTGCTCGCAAGGTCATCAGAGTCCCTCACCTTGCATAGGAAGCCATTGACCGCGTGGTCCACCACTTCCCTGCATCCTGGCACGTCGGTTGCGATCAGCGGCTTGCCCATCGCAGCCGCCTCGAGCAGCGAGCGCGGCGTTCCCTCCCTGTAGGAGGGCAACACGACACAATCGGCGCCACGCATGAAAGGCCGCACATCGTCGGTGGAGCCGAGATATTCGACCAATCCCTCGCCAACCCATTTTTCC
>NZ_RZQY01000851.1:0-2122 GCF_003998575.1 Mesorhizobium sp. M7A.F.Ca.CA.001.10.2.1
AGACAGGTCGTGGCGGTCATGCGCCGGCTGGGTGCCCATGCCGCCCCAGATCTCGACGACGTTGCCTGCAGCCTTGCCCTTGCCGCCAAGCAGTTCGACGGCATATTCGCCGGCCGCGCGGCCGATCAGCGCGTTGTCGCCACCGACGAACTGCGTGTAGTCCTTGGTCTCGACATTGCGGTCGAGCACGAAGACCGGGATCTTGGCATCGATCGCCTGCTGCACGACGCCGGTCAGGCCGGCCGATTCCTTCGGTGACACCAACAGCGCATCGACTTCCTGGCGGATCAGGTTCTCGACATCGGCGACCTGCTTTTCGGTCTTGTCCTCGCCGTCGGTGATGATCAGTTCGACCTCGGGATGCTTGGCGGCTTCGGCCAGAATGTCCTTGTTGAACTGCGCGCGCCAGGGCTCGATGGTCGTCACCTGCGAGAAGCCGATCTTCCACTTCTTGTCCTGGGCGAAGGCATTGCCGGTGGTCAGAAGCGCGGTGGTGGTCAGCAGTGCCGCGGTCACTGCAGCAAGCTTCAGCATGTCACGTCGTTTCATTTTTTGTTTCCTCCGAGATTGAGAGACGGTGTCTCTTGCGACGGCCGCTTTGCCGCGGCCGTTTCCTTGTGCGCCGATTGCCCGCCGGGCAGGCGCAGATAGGCCAGGAGATCACCGGCATTGCGCTCCTGCACGAGCACGGTGCCGATGATGATCATCCCCTTCAGCACCAGCTGAAGGTTCGAATTGATGTTGTGGAGCTGCAGGATGTTGGAGAGCAGACCGAAGATCAGCACGCCGCAGAACGTGCCGGTGAGGCTGCCGCGCCCGCCCATCAGGCTGGTGCCGCCGATGACCACGGCGGCGATGGCGTCGAGCTCCAGCCCGGCGCCGGCATCCGGCTTGCCTTGCCGGTACTGTGCGACATAGAGCACGGCGGCGATGCCGGCGAGCAGCCCCGAGACGGCATAGGTTGCGATCTTGACGCGGCCGGCGGCGATGCCGGAGAGGCGCGCCGCCTCCTCGTTGCCGCCGATGGCATAGACATAGCGGCCGAACGGCGTGAAGCGCAGCACCGCGCCATAGATCAGGATGGCGCTGAGGAAGAACAGGCCCGGCATCGGGATGATGCCGAACACCAGCGAGCGCAGGATCTCGAAATCGGCGGTCGCGTTGGAGCCGGTATAGACCGGCAGCACCGCATTGTTCTGGCCGGCGGTCAGCCGTGCGATGCCGAGCGCCGTCACCATCATCGCCAGGGTGACGATGAAGGGCTGCAGGCGCCCGGCAACGATGATGAAGCCGTTGAGCGCGCCGAACAGCAAACCAACGCACGGCGCCACCAGCAGCACGCCGAGCACACCGAATTTCGGCTCGATCTGCGGCAGCAGAAACCACAGCGACAGGCAGCACAGGACCACGCCGACGACGGCGGGCGTGACCAGGCCGCGAATCCCGTCCAGCTTGATCTCACGGAGGAGGTCGGCGCCGGCACGGGATTTTGCCAGGTTCTGGAAAATGAAACGGGTGACGACGAAACCGAGGCAAAGCGCCACCAGGGCGACGGTTGGCACGCCCAGCACGACGCCCGGCGTCACGCCTGGAACCGTCAGCAGCATGGCGCAGACCACCGAGCAGATGGCCATTAGCGAGCCGACGGAGAGATCGATGCCGCCGGTGATGATGACAGCCGTCATGCCAGTGGCGATCAGGCCGGTGGTCGACACCTGGCGCAGCACATCGAGCAGATTGCCGTAGGAGAGGAAGATGTTGTTGCCCTTCGAGCTCATCGGCGAGCCCAGGACACCGATCAGGAAGATGGCGATCAGGCCCCAATAGAGCTTGGTCCGGGACAGGAGTTTCAAAACGGTCATGCGGCTGGTCTCGATATGGTCCGGCGCGGGGCGGCGAGGCGCATGATGGCCTCCTCACTGGCCGCGTCGCGGGAAAGAATGCCTGTCTGGCGGCCATCGGCCATCACCAGGATGCGGTCGGAGAGGTGCAGCAGCTCCGGCAGTTCGGAGCTGATGACGGCGATGGCGAGACCGTCGCGCGCCAGCTTGAAGATCAGGTCGTAGATCTCGCGTTTGGCGCCGACATCGATGCCGCGCGTCGGCTCGTCGAGCAACAGCAC
>NZ_RZQY01000852.1:0-2121 GCF_003998575.1 Mesorhizobium sp. M7A.F.Ca.CA.001.10.2.1
CTCCGGCGAGCGCCGGAGACGCCAGAAGCGCCAATGCGGCAAGCGCCGCGAACAGAGTTTTCCGGTTTGTCATGGTAATCTCCTCGGGAATCGTCACCTGGCCCGACCGCTAGTGACCGTCCTATGAGAAATCGCTAATTGTACAGAGTAAACTTTAGACAAATGCTGTCTCAATACGCGATCTGCCGATCAGCCCGAAGCATAACCATCTGATATTAAACACGAATCAGCGCTCTTGAACGGCGATGGCACTGAAGTCCCATGCCGGCAGGACTATAGTCCTGCCGGAATCCAGCGGCATGGGTGAAAGTCGTGACGTGGTATATCGGAAAGGCTTTGAAACAGGGCAATTGATAAAGAAAGCACAAGTCTCAGCCGATACTTTCACCGCCGTCGATTACCAGCGCCTGGCCGGTCATGAAGGATGAGCGGTCGGAGACGAGGAACAGGATCGCTTCCGCGATCTCATCGGCGCTGGCCCAGCGTCCCATCGGAATCTTGGTGCGGACATAGGTTTCGATCGCCTCGCGTCCGCCCATCTGGGCGATGAACGGTTCGTTGAACGGCGTGTCGACCCAGCCCGGGCAGAGCGCGTTGACGCGGACATTGTGCCGGGCATAGTCGAGCGACATCTGCCGCGTCATTGCCACTACCGCGTGTTTGGAAGTGGCGTAAGCGATCATCTCGCGGTCGTAGAACACGCCCGAATTGGAGGCGGTATTGAGGATGACACCACCGCCTCGTGCGACCATCGACGGCATGACCATCCTGGCCGCCAGGAACTGCGCCCGCACATTGACCCGCCATGACGCGTCCATGCCGCCGACCTCGACCTCGGTCAGCGTTCCGCCGACCTGGATGCCGGCGTGATTGTGCAGGATGTCGATGCGCCTGTGCCTCTCGATCGTGCCGGCAATGAGCTTTTCCAGCGCCCCATCGTCCGCGACGTCAGTGGCGATCGCCTCGGCCTGCCCGCCCACTGCCCTTATGTCCGAAGCCGTTGCTTCGCCGGCGGCCTGATCCCTGTCGGCGATGACGACCACCGCGCCTTCCCTGCCCATGATCATGGCGCCGGCGCGCCCGATGCCGGAGCCGGCGCCGGTCACGACGGCGATGCGGTCTTTGAGGATCATGATGCGACTTTCAGTTCGACGGCTTGCGCTGGCGCAATTGCCATTGGGCAAGCACCACAAGCAGCACGGAAGCGACGAGCACGATCGTCGCGATGGCGTTGATCTCCGGCGTCACGCCGCGCCGGATCGACGCGAAGACATAGATCGGCAGCGTCGTCTGCGCCCCGGCGACGAAGAAGGCCACAATGAAATCGTCGAAGGAGAAGGTGAAGGCGAGCAGGAAACCGGCAACGACGGCCGGCATGATCTGCGGCAGCACGATCGAGCGGAACGTCGTCAATGGCGTGGCGTAGAGATCGCTCGACGCCTCGACCAGATTGCGGTCGAGGCTGCCGAGACGCGTGCCGACGATCATCGTCACCAGCGCCATGGAGAACAGGCCGTGCGCCGCGATGATCGAGCCGTAGCCGAGCGCCAGGCGCGGCGGCTGGTCGTCGGGCCAGATCGAGGCGAGGAACGGATTGACGACCGTGAACAGCTGGACGAGCGCGACCAGTGTCGAAATGCCGATGACGACGCCCGGAACGACGATCGCGGCGCCCAGAAGCGCATCGAAGACCGCGCGTGTTCTGATGCCGACGCGCGCCAGGCCGAGTGCCGCCGCAGTGCCGCACAACGCCGCCAGCAAGGCGCTGGTGGTGGCGATGAACAGGCTGTTCTTCAGCGCTTCGACCAGGAACGGGTTCGCCAGCGCCTTGCCGTACCATTGCACCGAAAAGCCGGTGAACTCGCTGGCATGGTGGCCGGCGTTGAAGGAGAACAGCACGACCAGTGCGATCGGCAGATAGAGGAAGGCGAACACCACAATGACGAAGGCGCGCATCAGATCAAATCCACCCGGCGGGCGCCCGAAACCCGGGTCGAAATGCGATTGGCGGCAATCAGCACCACCACCGAAACCAGCACCAGCGTGATCGCGATGGCCGAACCGAACGGCCAGTTGCGCGATTGCAGGAACAGGTCGACCAGCGCATTGCCGATAAAGAAC
>NZ_RZQY01000853.1:0-2120 GCF_003998575.1 Mesorhizobium sp. M7A.F.Ca.CA.001.10.2.1
GCTTGAGGGCCGGCACGTCGTCCGCCTGGGCGGCGGCAGGCGCCACGGTGCCGGTCTGGTCCGCGTCGGCTTGGGCCACTGGGGCAACATGCTGCGGCGCCGGATCGACCGGCTCGGTGGCGGCCACTAGCGGCGCGGCGGGCGCTGCCGGATCTTCACGCGGCACCAGCGAACCGTCCGACTTGACCACCATGGTCCTCACCTTGCGCGGCGCAACGGCGACGACATCGGCATTGGTGCCCTTGTCGGCATCCTGCAGCACCTGCGCAATGCGGTCCTCGGACTTGGGCGCGGGCGCCGTATTGTCGGCAGAAGCGTTGTCGGCCGAAGCGGCGCCGGCCATCGGCGCGGCATTGCCGACATCGGTTCCAGCGGCGGCTGCATTCTGGTCCGGCGAAAGGTCGATGGCGCGGGCCGGATCTTTCGCCTGGACGTCCACTGGCTCTTCGACGTTGGTGACCAGCTTTTCCTGGACCGGCTCGGCTGGCTTGGCGCCCCTGACCGCGTCGTAGACCTTGTTGTCCTGATTGGGCACCACGGCGCCGCCCGGATTCTCCGGCTTGACCTTGATCGGCGCGTTGTCGGCCTTGACGATGACAGGCGCTTCGCTGCCGCCCTTGCCGCCAAAGGACAGCGCAAAGGCCCCGAGACCGCCCGCGACCGCGACCGCGCCGACAATCGCGGCGATGAACAGTCCGCGTCCGCGCGTCGGCCTCCCGGCCTCACGCTCGCCGAGACCCGGAACAGCCATAGCCTCGTCGAGTTCGGGATCGTAGTCGAGTTCATCGACAGTAAAATCATCGGCTTGCGAAACCGGCTGGCTCCCTGGCAGGCCGTCGAGGTCGAAGCCGGAGGCGTCGGCATAACCCGTGGGCGCCGCCGCGCGGGCGGACATGTCCATCGGCCGCGCGGCATAGGTCCGCGCTTCCGGCTCATAGCCCGGCTTGAGCCCGTCGTAGCCCGGCTTGACCCCGTCATATGCCGGCTTGAGGCTGTCATAGCCCGGCTTGAAGCCCGCGGCATAGGAGTCATCATCGTAAGACGCGCTGGCCACATTGCTCGTGGGAACAGGAGCGACCTCCACCGCGTTCATCTCGGAGAGAAGGCTGGAGAACTCCGCATCGAGATCGTCGTAGCCAGACGACGCCGGCTGGTCTTCCTCGAAGTGCAGTTCGGGAATATCGAGATCGTCGGCTAGCGCGACGACACGCTCGGGTACATCGACCGTTTCGACGTCGGGCATGTCTTCGTAATGCGCAGGCTGGCGCGATTGGGGCGCCGGCACCGGGGCAGCGGGAGCCACGGTCTCGACCGGCTCGGACGAACGGTAGGACGTCATGGCGGCGACTGCCGGCGCGGCGGCCACGGATGCCACCGAAGCGGCCGGCTGAGCAAACGCAGGCTGAGCACTGAATGACGGCTGCTGCGGAACCGGCGTCACGCGGCTCCACGAACGCGTCGGCTCTGCCGGTTGGGAACGCTCCGCAAGCCAATCGAGAGAATCCGCCGAATTGTCCCGGTCAGTGGCTTCGTCACGCGGATCAAGATCCTTGGGCAAAGCCGCGTCGAACGCATCATCGTCGAAATCGACATCGCCAGCCGTGTGCCAAGTCGTATCCTGGAGTTCATCAAGCATAAGGTCGTCAATATCCGCATCGGCCGCTTGGGCCGTGCCAACATGCCGGTCCTGCTCAGGCGCGGGTTCGTCAAGATCCCAGTCGAGGTCGCCGACAAGATCGGCCGGTTCCTCGGCGGGCTCGGCAACAGGCGGCAGGGCGGCGACAGCCGGCTGAGCCGTGACGGGCTCACTGGCGACCAGCGCCGTGCGCGCCGTCATGGCACCCAGCAGCGCATTCAACTCGTCTTCCAGGCTCCGTTCGTCCGCGGCCGGGGCATGCGCCGCCGGCGCAACATGAGCCTCTGGCGCCGCCGGCTGGACCGTCGCGGCAGCAACCTCGGCGACCGGCTCTTCGGCCGTTTCGGCAAACGCGTCGTCCAAACTTAGGTCGAAAGCATCGTCCGAAATGCCTTCAGGGATGGGAATGTCGCCGTTCGCGTCAGTGATATCGACAAGCGCATCATGCGCGTGCGGCTCGTCGCAGGCATTCGGCTCATCCGCG
>NZ_RZQY01000854.1:0-2118 GCF_003998575.1 Mesorhizobium sp. M7A.F.Ca.CA.001.10.2.1
GCTGTAGAGCGGGCTGCCGCGGAACAGCACGACGGGCGCGGTGCGGATCAATGTCTTGACCACCCAGAAGCGGAAGTAACGCACGCCCCAGATGGGAAACGCCTCCGCCTTCCAGCGGCCGACCAGCACCCATTTGGCGATGACGGCAAAGCCCGACATGCCGAAGAACACGGCGGCCGAAAGCGCCACGCACCTGATGTAGAGCTGCAGCGGATCGTCGAGCGCGTCATACATCCAGTTGAGGCCGTCATTGACCGCCCACAAGGCGCCATAGCTGTAGAGCGCGTAGAACAGCAGCTGTGCGGCGCCGCAGGTCCAGTAGGCGAAATTCGAGGCCCGGCGGGTGAGGACGGGCTCGTTGGTGGCCGTCGTCATCTCGTCCGCCACGCCCAGGTGGAGCGCGAGCCGTGCCACGGTCGGGTGGAGGTAGATGTCGCGCATCGACGCCGTCGCCCATTCCTTCCTGGTGCGCAGGCGGGCGCAGAAATGCGCCATCAGCAGCGAGTTGGCGCCGAGATCGTCGAAGAAATTGTCCTCGACGGACACTTCTTCGAATTTCAGCACCGCGGCCAGTGCGTCGGCGAGGAAACGCTCGTCGTCATTGGCGGGCGCGACCATGGCGCGATCGCCCGAAAGCCGCACGCTTGTCGGCTTCGGCAGCTGGCGCAAATCCACCTTGTTGGAAACCGTCATCGGGATAACAGGCAGTTCCTCCAGATAGGAGGGCACCATGTAGTCGGGCAGCCGCCGCTTCATCGTCCTGGCGAGGTCGGCGCGCGAGATCGCCTTCTGGCCGGCCTTGGGGGCGTAATAGGCGACGAGTTCGACGCGGCCGGGCTCGATCTCCCAGGTGGTGACCGCAGCCTGGGCGATCTCGGGCTGGTCGAGCAGCACCGCCTCGATCTCGCCGAGCTCGATGCGGTAGCCGCGGATCTTCACCTGGGTGTCGATGCGGCCGTTATACTCGATCTCGCTTTGGTCGTTGATGCGGCCAAGGTCGCCGGTCCGGTAGATGCGCCTGGACGGATTGTTCGGCAGGCCGACGAAATCGGCGATGAATTTCTGCTCGGTCAGGTCGGGCCTGTTGAGATAGCCGACCGCGAGCCCGATGCCGGCAATGCCGATCTCGCCCAGTTCGCCGGGCTCGGCAAGCTGCGGCAGCGATGCGTCGAGGATGACGATCGAGTATGTCGGCAGCGGCGCGCCGATGGTGACGGGGCTGTCCGGCGTCAGCGCGCCCATTGTGGCGGTGACGGTCGCCTCGGTCGGGCCATAGGTGTTGAGGATCTGCCGCCCCGGCTTCGACCAGCGCACCACCAGATTGTGCGGGCAGGCCTCGCCGCCGACCAGCAGCGTGCGCAGGCTGGGCACATCCGACGTCATCGACGACAGCAGCGTCGGGCTGCAGGCGATGCAGGTGATGTCATGGAGCCGCAGGAAATCGGCCAGTTCCTCGCCTACCAGCGGCATCTGGCCCGGTGCCGGCACCACCGTCGCGCCGGCGACGAACGGCACCCAGATCTCTTCGGAGGAAAAGTCGAAGGCGATCGTCATGCCCTGATAGACGCGGTCGCCCGGCCGGTAGCCGTAGGAGGCGGCGGCGACGCGGATGAAATTGACGAAACTCTGGTGCTTGATGACCACGCCCTTGGGCTTGCCCGTGGTGCCCGAGGTGTAGAGGATGTAGCAGGTGTCGTCCGATGAAGCGGCCTTCGCATGCGGCTTCAGCGGCGCGTCGGACTGTCCGGAGATTTCAGCGGCGGCGCTGTCGATAAGGAGATGCGGGACGGGCAGCTGACCGGCGCGCGACGCGTAGGCGGCGATGGTGACGATCAGGCTGACGCCGGCGTCTTCGATGATGAGCGCCATCCGCTCCTCGGGGAAGGCGGTCGCCAGCGGCACGAAGGCAGCGCCCGCCTTCATCACGGCGAGCAGCGCGACATAGGTCTCCGCCGAGCGGTCGAGGATGAGCCCGACGCGGTGGCCCGGCCGCACGCCGCGCTTGACCAGCAGGCGGGCGAACTGGTTGGCGCGGCTGTCCAGTTCCCGATAGGTCCAGACACGCCCGTCCGAGATCACCGCCGGCAGCGCTGCAAACATGTCGGCGAGCTGTTCGAA
>NZ_RZQY01000855.1:0-2111 GCF_003998575.1 Mesorhizobium sp. M7A.F.Ca.CA.001.10.2.1
GCCGATGCCGGTACGGGCCGGCCGTTCGATCGGCATCAAACGCAAATAGGGCGAAGCCGACACCTTCTCGTTCCCGGCGTCAAAGCCACACCGGCAATCTAAAATCGCAGAACCCTCCCATCGGCCGGCAGCAGTGCTTGAAGCGGCGCGGCGCCCTCGTTAACCTTACCAAGGTTTTAACGGGAACAAGCCATCTGAGCCGTTGCGCGACTCAGCGGGTCGGTCGAAAACGATCCGCATCGAGGTAGCGACACGGGCGGCGCGGCGCCGGTTCGAGGAAAGTGCATGAAAACCGACATCAAGGTCGAGGTGGACAGGCTGGCTGCCGATCCGCGCATCACCGACTATGATTTCTGGCGCTCGCTCAAGAACGTCAACAACGAGATCTTCCACATCGCCAACAACAACGAGCCGATCCCGTTCGACATGATCCGCTGGCGCGCCATCCTGAAGCAGGCGCGCATGAAGCGCGGCCACGCATAGGTTCCTCTCCTGTAGGTCAAGCCTGGCGCCTCAACGCTCCCAGCGCCGAGCGCGCCACCACCGGCGACGACTGGATGATCGCCGTATTGGTCATCGCATAAGGAATGATGCGGTCGATCACCCGCTCGAGTTCGGCCACCGAGCCGACATGCGCCAGCGCGATGAAACAATCCTCTCCGGTCACCCGGTCGCATTGCACGATCTCCGGCAGTTCGCGGATGATCTCGGCCACGAGGGCCAGTTGCCCCGGCACCGGCCGGATGCGCAGCCACGCCGACAGCGGCAGGCCGAGTGCCGCCGGGTTGATCCTGACCGAATAGGCCTCGATGACGCCGCTTTCCTGCAGCCGCTTGATGCGCTCGGCCACGCTCGGCGCCGACAGACCGACTGAGCGTGCCAGCTCCGCCGTGCTGGTGCGCGCGTCCTTCTCCAGCAGACGCAGGATCTTCATGTCAGAGACATCGAGGTCGGCACTTTCAGTTCGAAGGCGCTTCATGGGAAATTCCTTGCTTCTGAGAGAAATCTCGCCAGACGAGCCCATCATCACTCATATAAACCGGCAAATATGCCTGCGATACTGAGCCGATGAATGATCAAACGCAAGCTCTTACGGCAGATCCTGCCCCCGGCAACCCCACCCTGGCCAGGCTGACGGAAAAATTGCCGCCGCATGTCTGGTTCGCCGTCAGCGCCGTCTTCCACTATCTCGGGCCGGCTTTCGCCGTGCTGCTTTTCCCGCATGTCGGCGTGCTCGGCATGGCGTGGCTGCGCATCGCCACGGCAGCACTCATCTTCGCACCCCTGACCCGTCCATGGCGAAGCTTCGCCCGCGCCGATCGCTCGACAAGGCTGCTGTTGCTGGCCTTCGGCGCCTGTCTGGCGGTGATGAACTGTTCGTTCTACCTGGCGCTCGACCGCCTGCCGATCTCGCTGGTGGCGGCGATCGAATTCGTCGGCACCATCGGCGTCGCGGCGATCGGCCTCAGGAGCCCGCGCAATCTTGCCGCCCTTGTCGTCGCCGTCGCTGGCACCTTGCTGCTCATCGACGTCAGATGGTCCGACAATCCCATCGGGCTGTGCTGGGCCTTCCTCAACGGCGCGCTGTTTGTCGGCTACATCGTGCTCGGCCACCGCGTCGCCGCGTCAGGCGTAGGCGCCGGCATCGCCGGCCTGGGTGCCGCCATGGCGATCGCCTTCATCGTCGTGCTGCCGATCGGCCTCACCGATGCGCTGCCGGCCTTTTTCTCACTGCCGCTGCTGTTCGCCGCCATCGGCGTCGGCATCTGCTCCTCTGTCATTCCCTGCATCTGCGACCAGCTCGCCATGTCGCGGCTGCCACGCGCCAGCTTCGCGCTGATGCTGTCGCTGCTGCCCGTCACCGCGACGCTGATCGGCGTCGTCGTGCTGCGCCAGATGCCAAGTTTTACCGATTGCCTCGGCATTGCGCTGGTGGTCGCCGGCGTCGCCTTCCACAAGCCGGCGAACACGGATTAGACGAACGCCCTATGCCAGTTTCTGCTTGAGGAAGGCGATCGTTCTGCCCCAGGCCAGGTCGGCCGCCTTCTTGTCGTAGCGCGCTGCCGACGTGTCGTTGTTGAAGGCATGGTTGGCGCCTTCAAGAAGGAACT
>NZ_RZQY01000856.1:0-2094 GCF_003998575.1 Mesorhizobium sp. M7A.F.Ca.CA.001.10.2.1
TCGCTGATGGGCGGCGTGCGCCCGCTCGATCATCACCCGGCCGCCGTGACCGACAAAACGCCTGAAGCCGGCTTCGTCGACCGCGGCGATCTCGCTGGCGGCAAGGCTGTGGTTCAGGCTGTCGAGCAGGTCCGGCGCTGTGTCGATCAGCGTACCGTCGAGGTCGAACACGATGATTGGTCGGGTCATGGTCTGTCCTGGGCAGGTGTGCAATGGGCAGGCGATAGCGGCTGCGGCGCGTCAAGGCAAGCTGACTGGGGGCAAGCCGGCTTGGCAATCGCTTCAGACCGGTGACAGTTTCAACGTGTGGCGGGACCACCAATTGTGGAAGCCGGCGCTGCCCCTCATCGCCCTGCCGGGCACTTCTCCCCGTATAGTGACGGGGAGAAGTGGCTGGCCGCAATGACGGCGCCCTTCTTGCAACGCTGGTGATTGGCGAAACCACCGATGAGAGCGCCCCTCACTATACGGGGAGAGGATGCCGGCAGGCAGGTGAGGGGCGGCGCCAGCGTCAGGAAAAGGGTGACGGGGCGAATTCCAAAACCTGAAGCGATTGTCCTGGGCGAGCGCGCCGGGCAAGCAGGCCCCATCGGACCGGACATTTCGCGGCGAGCTTCCAGAAATGAAAAACCCGCCACAGCGGCGGGTCGTTGGCGCAAATCAGCACCATAACCAAAAATGTAGCATAGCTGCCCTCACCGGTCAAGGAAATAATTCCTACGCAGGATCACCTGGGGACCCGCCGCCTGGGGCTTTGACCGGACCGGCAAAAATGCTACGAGCCCGGCAGCGAATTTCCGGGGCAATAACCGACATGGATGCAAGGCAGTTGAAGGTCGAAGCCGCGCGGGCAGCACTCGCCCATGTGAGCGAAGGCATGCGGCTCGGCATCGGCACCGGCACCACGGCCGAAGAGTTCGTGCGGCTGCTTGCCGAAAAGGTCGCCACCGGCATGACCGTCATCGGCGTGCCGACTTCGGAGCGCACCGCGTTGCTGTGCCGCGAACTTGGCGTACCGCTGTCGACGCTGGAGGAAACGCCAGAGCTCGACCTCACCGTCGACGGCGCCGACGAAGTCGACCCGGAACTGACCCTGGTCAAGGGCGGCGGCGGCGCGCTGCTGCGCGAGAAGATCGTCGCCGCGGCGTCCCAGCGCATGATCGTCATCGCCGACCGCTCCAAGATGGTCGAGACGCTCGGCCGTTTTCCGCTGCCGATCGAGGTCAATCCATTCGGCCTGCGCGCCACTGAAATCGCGGTTGCCGCGGCGGCTGAAAAGCTCGGTCTTTCCGGGCCGGTCACATTGAGGATGACGGGCGGCCAGGCTTTTGTTACAGACGGCGGCCATTTTATCCTCGATGCATCTTTTGGCCGCATTCCGGATACAAGAGCGCTTTCGAATGCTCTCCACGCCATTCCGGGCGTTGTCGAGCATGGTCTTTTCATCGGGCTGGCTTCAGCGGCCATCATCGCCGGCGGCGACGGCATCCAAACCGTCCATGCCGCCCGAAAACCAGGGAGTTCTACCGATCATGACGTTGCATAACCGGGTTCGCAGCCTTTCCGTCCTTCTGGCGGCCTCGGCCGTTTTCGCCTTTTCTTCGCCGGCGTTTTCGCAGGATGTCACGGAATCGCACCTGAAGGCCGCCCGCGCGGCGGTCGCTGCGATCCACGCGACCGACCCGTTCGACAACATCCTGCCGCAGGCAGCCGCAGCGCTCGAATCGCAGCTGATCCAGAAGAACCCGGACATGCAGGAACTGATCGGCAAGACGATCAGCGAGAAGGCGCTGGCGCTGGCCTCGCGCCGCGCCGATCTCGAGAAGGAAGCCGCACTCGCCTACGCAAAAGTGTTCTCCGAAAAGGAACTGACCGACATCGCCGCCTTCTACAATTCCGATTCGGGCAAGAAGCTGCTCGATAGCGGCCCGACGGTGACCCGCGAACTGGTCAAGGCAGCCGACATCTGGCAGAACGGCCTCGGCCGCGATCTCGCCCAGCAGGTCGGCGAAACGCTGGCCGCAGCCGCCAAGGCAAAGGCGCAGGCTGCACCTGCCGCGCCCGCCCCCGGAGCCGCCGCCCCGGCCGATTGCG
>NZ_RZQY01000857.1:0-2088 GCF_003998575.1 Mesorhizobium sp. M7A.F.Ca.CA.001.10.2.1
GTCACAGCATAAGGCCGATAGGCGCGCACCTCGTCGGCCATGACGCCGACCTGTTCACCGCCGCCCCAGAGATATTCGAACACGTACTTCGTCAGGCCGTTGGCAAAGGTGCCGATTGCGCGGATGTTCTTCTTCAGGCGGCGGTCCGAAAACTTGATCAGGTTCGCGCCCAATCCGAACAGACCGCCCATCAAATCGCTGCTACTGCTGGCGTCCTGCTGCCACTTCTGGAGCTGCTGATTGTAGTTGGTGTTGATCAGCCCCGCCGTGTCGGTCGTCGGGATGGTCGGCATGTTCGCGTTGACGAAGTTCGGCTGGCTGACCTGTGAGCCCGAGAGCAGCGCCGTCAGGTTGTTGATCGGGGCCGAATTCTGGGCCAAGGCCTCCTGCACCGCCTGCCCGCGACCGGACAGCAGCAACGAATTGTAGGCGTCGTTTTCTCCCTGGTCCTGGATGTTCTGCGCCTGGGCGTAGTTATCCGAACCGGGACGGATGCCGCGATTGATCAAGTCGGCTTCGTTCGCCTGTCGGCGAGCATCGAGCGCCGGCTGAAGGCGCTTCATGCCGAGATCCATCAACCGGCCTTCGGTTGCGTCGTTGGACAGGTCGACCGGCTTGGCGAGCCAATCCTTCAGAAACGACGATTGGCCGGCCGCCAGTTCGCCCAGGTTCAGCTTTGCCTGGTCGGTCTGGTCTTTAATCGCCTGACCGGTTCCCGACAACGTTTGCGTGGCCGTGTAGGTCGGGATGTCATAGGACTTGCCCGTGTAGGGATCATTCCATTTGTACGTTCCCGTCTGGGAATAGTTCAGCGAGCCATCGGGCGTCACCTGATTGACGTTGCCGAGGTTGGCATTCGCAATCGCGGTGCCGACGTTCGTTGCGGTCGACGCTGCTGATGTCTCTTTCGGGTCGGGCGGCGCGGGAGCGTCTGGGGCACACATGGTCAGGGTCTCCTAGAGAAAATAGGTCATGGCGATTGCCGACCGCTTGAAGCCCACGCGCTCGCACATCTTTGCAACGCGTAGATCGGTGGCGATGGTGACGTGCGCCCTGACGCAGCCGCGCGCTTTCAGTTCAGTCAGAATATGCTTGGTGAAGCGGCGGCCGATGCCGTTGCGATGGTCCGGCCGCATGTAAATCGTGTCTTCTTGGGCGATCATCTCGGAATTGTGCATGTCCTGGGTGATCCAGATGAAGGCGTACCCCACGGCCTCGCCATCGCCGGTCCTGACCAGAAAGCAGAGCAGATGCCCGGCGGCGCCGTAGACGTTCAGGCGCGGCTTGAATTCGCCGATCGTCATCCCTTCGCCAGCCATCCGAGCTTGCATCTCGCCATAGTGAGTCCGGCACATGGGTTCCAGCTCGGGCCATGCGGCGTTGAAATTCTCGATACTGATGGCGTAGTCAGACAACGACGCCTCCCGTTTCAAAAGTGACATCGAGCTGAACGAATTCGGTGACTGGGCGCTGGTTCAGAAATCCGGTGATTTGCAGTTGCGGCTGCATGACATATCCGGTCTTGCCGATCGAAATCCATTGCCCGCCGCCTACCGATGCAACAGGCTGCGCCTGGTCCCACTTCGCGACATCCCACTGGCCCGAATCCCACAGGTCCGCCGTGCCGCCATCCGCCGCCGGAGGGGCTGGCGGCAGACTGACGGAATAGTTGACCGAGAAAGAGATTTTCGGGCTGTAGGGCGTGGCGCTGAGAAAGGTCGGGCGCGCCTGGTGAACGGTCTTCAAGCCGCCCAGAGACTTCATGTGATCCGGGTTGCCGACATAGGTATAGTAAATCGGCAAGCCGTTATCATTGCCCGCAATCTCGGCCTCGAAAACCGTGCCGTCATTGGTACCGAAATAGAGGCGGCTGTCATGCAGTTCGATGCAGCGCGTGGCCCATCCGACGAACTTACACCAAGCCCCGGTTTCGAGATTGACGACGAACGACCATGCTTCCTGTCCGGCCGCCGTCACCGGCAACGCGACAATCGCATAGTTCATGTCCGGCCACTTGATGATCTCCCACGGCAGGGAAAGCCGGCGAGCAGCCTCACGCTTCCAATCCGGTTCGATATTGCGGGAGAT
>NZ_RZQY01000858.1:0-2077 GCF_003998575.1 Mesorhizobium sp. M7A.F.Ca.CA.001.10.2.1
ACCGCGCACCTGCACGTTGACATTGGCGGTTCCAGACAGCGACAGGCCCTGCGCGGCAAGCTTCTGGCTGAGCAGGCCGAACGGCACGACGCCATTGAAGTCGAGCACCAGCGCCGGCGTCCCGGCCGTCGTCACGCTGCCGCCGCCCTTGACGCCAAGGCCGGCTCCATCGCTGACATTGGCATTGAAGGTCAGCTTGTTGGCGCCGAAGGTGCCCGACGAGGAAACACTCACCGCACCGACACCGGCACCGCGGGTCTGCGAGGTCTGCACGCCCGCTGCGTCGAGATTGAAGGCAATGGCGGGATTTGCCGGCGCGCCCGTCACCTTGACCGTGCCCGAAATCGAGCCGGCGGCGTCGAGGCCCGGCGAAAAACTGTTGGCGAGCGACATCGGCACCCGCGCCAGCGTCGCATTGATGTCGAGCGCCGTGCCGACCTTGCCGGTCACCGTCGCCGTGCCACCGCCAAGGTTGAGCACCAGCCGATCCAGCGTCGTCGTGCCATTGGCGATGCTGACGCTCGAGGCCTGGGCAATGGCCGCCTTGATGCCCTGGACGGTCGCCTGGCCGGAGGCAAGCTCGATAGTTGTCGTGCCGTTGGCCACTTTCACCCGGCCGGCGGCCCGCGCCGGAATGCCCTTGACGGTTGCGCCGCCGGCGAAGCCGGTCCAGTCGCCGTCGCGCTTTAAGTCGACATCGATGCCGCTGATCACGGTGCCGCCCGAAATGACGGTGTCGGCGCGGATCTTTCCGGAGATCACGGGCGCCGCCAGATAGTTGGCGACCAGCGCATCGATCGAGACGGCTTTCGCCTGCAGGTCGCCGCGCGTAATCGACGCGGTCGCCGCCTTGATGGCGACCTGCGGTGCGGTGCCGTTCTTCGAAAAGGCGATCGTGCCGCGCACGTCGCCTTCGGCCTTTTCCAGGGCAAGTGCCGCCAGCGGGCCGATATCGGGCAGGTCGAGCGCGATGGTGCCGACCGGCACGAACTTCTCGTCCAGCGCCAGATCGCCGGAAATCCTGTTCTTGCCGAGCGACAGCAGCAGGCCGTTGATGGCGCTCTTGCCGTCCGCCGTCGCCAGCACCGCACTGCCTTGCAGCGCCTGGCCGGCGACATTGCCGGTCAGTTGCACGTTGGCCGCCGGATTGGCGGCATCGGCCTTGCCGGTGGCGGTCAGCTTCAGCCCGGTGATCTCTCGCGCCGCCACGAGAAGGCGCTCGCTGTCGACCGTCAGTGACAGATCCGGCGCACTGGCCGGCCCCTGTGCGTTCAACGCAAAGGCGATGGCGCCCTTGGCATCCTTCGACAGCAGCGAGATGTCGCTCAGCGCGCCCTTGATGTCGGCGGCCACCTTGTTGTCGGCAAGGCTGGCTTGCCCGTCGGCGGTCAGCGCACCCGAGGTCAACTTCAATCCGCCTATGTTGATGCTGCCGTTGGGGTCGCGCTTCAGTGTGGCGCTGATCTCAGCGCGTTCGCCAAGCATGCCGCGCGCCGCCGCCGGCAAGGCCGACGATGGGGCATCCGCCTTCAGATTGAGGTCTATGGCACCGTCTCGCAGCGATACCTGGCCGGCGACCTGGCTGTTCAGCGCATCGCTCTTGAGCGAGCCGCTGTCGATGGCAAACAGGTCGGCCGTCAGGCGGCCGCTGACGGCTGCCGTGACCTTGCCGGCGATCAGCGGCGCGATCACCGGATTGTCGAGACCGACCTTGTCCACCGACACCGTGCCGGAAACCGGCCCTGCACGGTTCTTGAGATCGAACGCATCCGAATGCAACGCCAGGGCAAGCCCGTCTACCCTCGCCGGACTGGTGACGATCGAGGGCAGGATCGCGGAGACATCCAGGCGGGCCCGCGTGCTCTCGCCCGCCACCTTTGCCGACAAGGACTGGATCTCGATCTTGACCGGGCTCTCGGCGCTGCCGACAGTCAGCGGCAGGCTGGGGCCGGATGAGATGAGATCGAGCGCAAAATCGCTGGCGCCGTTCGGGTTGAGGGTGCCGGTTGCCTTGCCGGAAACCTTGTCGCCGGTCAGCGTCGCCTGATCGAGCACCACGCCGCCGGCAATCGTGTAG
>NZ_RZQY01000859.1:0-2070 GCF_003998575.1 Mesorhizobium sp. M7A.F.Ca.CA.001.10.2.1
CTACAAGACAGCTTACAATCTGGCATTGGTCCGGGCGCAAAACGGCGATCCGGCGGCGCAGACCTTGGTGGCCGAGATCCTGTCGCGGGGGCTCGGTGTGCCGGTCAATTCGGCGCAAGCGGCGAAATGGTACGCGCTGGCCGCCGAACAGGGTGTGCCGGAATCGCAGTTCCAGTATGCGCTGATGCTGCTCGACGGCCGCTACGTCAAAAAGGATGGAAAAGAGGCCTACGCCTTGATGCAGGCCGCCGCCGAAGCCGGCAACCGGCTGGCGCAATTCAATTTCGCGCAGATGCTGGTCCAGCAGGACCCCGGCGACGCCGGCATGGCCAAGGCGGTTTCCTACTATGAGCGCGCCGCCGCGACCGGCCTCGCGGACGCGCAATATGCAATGTCGCAGATCTACGCCAACGGTGTCGGTGGCAAGCCACGTGACGACGCCCAGGCAAGGCGCCTGCTGGCGCAGGCCGCAAGGCAGAACTACGACACCGCGCAGATCGATCTCGCCGCCTGGATGATCGAAGGCCGCGGCGGTGCGCGCGACCTGAAATCCGCCTTCGGCTGGATGAAGCAGGCGGCGGAGGGCGGCAATGTCGCCGCCCAGAACCGCCTGGCCAAGCTCTATATGCAAGGCATCGGCACTGATCCGGACCTTGTGCTTGCCGGCGCCTGGTACGTCGTCGCCCGCCGTGCCGGCCTCATCGACCCACAGATGGACGACTTCCTGCAGGGGCTGGACGACGACCAGACCAAGCAGGCGCTGCAGAAGGCCAACCGGCTGCCTTGACGGCGGTTCTCGCGGTCATCGCAAGTGTAACCTCGGCTCCCCTCGCCTGGCACCGACCTGCCCGCTCCCTTGCCTCTTCTGGCGATTTGTGGTCTTGGGAGCCCGAAATCGCTTTCCCAGCGAACATCCATACCGACGGCGTGGCCGTTGGCATCATTCCGGATCATCTCATCATGGCCAAGATCAATGGCAACGAAATCCGTCCCGGCTATGTCATCGAGCATGATGGCGGGCTTTGGGTGGCGGTCAGGACCAACACCGTCAAGCCCGGCAAGGGCGGCGCCTACAATCAGGTCGAACTGAAGAACCTCATCAACGGCACCAAGCTCAACGAGCGCTTCCGCTCGGCCGAGACCGTCGAACAGATCCGGCTCGACCTGAAGGATTTTTCCTTCCTTTACGCGCAGGAAGACGCACTGGTGTTCATGGACACCCAGAGCTACGAGCAGCTCGAATTGAACAAGGACTTCGTCGGCGATCGCGCCGCCTTCCTGCAGGACGGCATGATGGTGACGGTCCAGCTCTACGAAGAGCGGCCGATCGGCATTTCGCTGCCCGACTATGTGACGCTGACCATCACCGAGGCCGACCCGGTGGTGAAGGGTCAGACGGCGGCATCGTCCTACAAGCCGGCGATCCTGGAGAACGGCATCCGCGTCCTGGTGCCGCCCTTCATCGGCGCCGGCGAGCGCATCATCGTCGACACCAACGAAATCACTTACGTGCGCCGCGCCGACTGACGCATGTCGCCCAGAAGTGGCCGGGTTCCGGGTCACCGACATGCATCGAGGCAGAATTTAAAGCGCAGCACCGGGAAAAAGCACTATGGCACGCTCAGCCCTTCTCAACGTCATGGTCCAGGCCGCAATGAAGGCCGGCCGCTCGCTGTCGCGCGACTTCGGCGAGGTGCAGAACCTGCAGGTCTCGATGAAGGGCCCCGGCGATTATGTCAGCCAGGCCGACCGCAAGGCAGAGGACATCGTCTTTGCCGAATTGTCCAAGGCTCGGCCCGGCTATTCCTTCCTGATGGAAGAGCGCGGCGTGGTTGAAGGCGACGACGGCCAGCATCGCTGGATCGTCGACCCGCTCGACGGCACCACCAATTTCCTGCACGGCATTCCGCTCTTTGCCGTTTCGATCGCGCTGGAGCGCCAGGGCCAGATCGTCGCCGGCGTCATCTACAATCCGGCGATGGACGAACTCTACACCTGCGAACGCGGGGGCGGCGCCTTCATGAACGACCGCCGCTTGCGCGTCGCCGGCCGCATCAAGCTGGTCGACAC
>NZ_RZQY01000085.1:0-14353 GCF_003998575.1 Mesorhizobium sp. M7A.F.Ca.CA.001.10.2.1
GTGCTGCATCGGGGTTGGTGATCTTCTCGATAAAGGCGCTTTTGTCGATCGGAGCGAACAGACCCGAACGCTTCAAATCGGCGGTGACGATTTGCGAAATCTGCGCCCCAAGCGCGTCGCCGCCCTGGAAATCCGTGATGGCGATCGGCAGCGGCTCGACGTTGCCCTTGTTGACGTTGAGTTCGACCAGCGCCAGCGCCGGCAACGTGCTGGCCGCGGTCATGCCCATCGCCATTGCTGCGACCATCAGGAGCGGCTTGAGGATTGATTTCATGTCTTCTCGCTTCTCGTACTGATTTCCGGATACCCGGGCCTTAGAGGCCCAGCATCTCCCTTGGATCGAAGGTGACGCGGACGTCGGCCCAGATGTCCTGCTTGCCGGCGGGAACTTGCAGGCCAGTGACATCGCATTTTTGCACCGCACGAACGGCACTTTCGTCGAACTGGCGGTTTCCGCTCGACGTTTCGACCGCCGGGCGTCCGTCCAGCTTGCCGGAGGCATCCAGGTTGAACCGCACCACGACGACGAAGTTCTCGGAACCTTCAAGGCCCGCGGGAAGGGTCCAGCAGCCGCCAAGCTGGCTTTCCAGAGCACCCATTTCGGACCTGGAAAGCTTCTGGCCCTGATCCTTGTCGCCGCCGAGCGACGCCTGCTGGGTCGAGCGCTTGGCGCCACCGCCGGATGGTTTCTGCTTGTCGAGGAGCGCGGAGATCTCGTCGGCGTTGAATTGCTTGTCGTCGGACTTCGGCTTCGACGACGCTTCCTTGACCGGCTTGTCGGCGTTCTTGCGTTCCGGCGCCTTGGCGCTTTCGGCCTGCGCCGGCTGCGGCTTCGGCCGCGCTTCCGGCGCGGGAGCGGAATCCGGCAGCTGCGTCGCCTCGGCGGGCGGCTCCTGCGCTATGGCTTCAGCGACGGCGTCAGGCTTGACCTCGGGCGTCGGATCGATGGCAGCGGTCTTGTCCTGCGGTGGCGGGGTTGGCGCCGGCTTGGCCGGTGTCGGCTTGGGGTCGGCCTGCTTGACCGGCTCGGGCTTGATCTCTTCCTTGGGCGTGGGCGCCGGCGCCACTTCCGTTGCCGGGGTGGGCTTGGGCTTCTCCTGCGGCTTCGGCACGTCCTCGGGCTTCGTCTTTTCGATCGGGGTCGGCGCGGGCGGCGGAGCCGAGGTCGTGTCGACGGGCTTCGGCTTGGCTTCCGGCGTTATCGGCTTGTCGGTGTCGACGCTGTTCTCACCGACCTTCTGCGCGTCCGGAACGATGTCCCGGCGCTGCGTCGGCACAGGGGCCGGCTTTTCATGCATCACGGCCTTCTTGTCGCCCTGCAACGTCTGCGCAATGGCTTCCATCGGCACGATATCGACCGCGACCGACTCGACGTCGGACGACGGAAGTGCCGCCGGCGCCGTCAGCGTGAACAGGCCGAAGGTCAGCGCCGCCGTATGCAAGATCACCGATGTGGTGAGGCCGGTCTTCATCGCGCGTCTATTGGTCCTGTTCCTGCAGTGAAACCAAGCCGATGTTCTTGTAGCCAGCGGCCGAAATGCGGGCCATCACCTTCATCGCCGTGCCATAGTCGGTGGACTTGTCGCCGCGGATGAAGATGCGCTCCTCATAGCCGGTCTTCGAGATCGCCTGCAGCTTGGCCACCAGCTCCTCGATCGGGATCTCGGTTTCCTGCAGATAGATCTGGCCGGCGGCGTTGATCGAGACGGTGATCGGCTGCGTGTCGGCATTCATCGCCTTGGCCTGCGTATCCGGCAGGTCGATCGGCACGCCGACCGTCAGCATCGGTGCGGCGACCATGAAGATGATCAGCAGCACCAGCATCACGTCGACCATCGGCGTGACGTTGATCTCGGACATCAGTGCATGGTGACGGCCGCGCCGCCTGTGGCCGCGCCCGCCGCGCCCTCCCATGCCCATGGACATACCCATCTGCTACTCCTCAGGCCTTGGGGGCCACTTTTTCATCGATTTGGCGCGAGAGTATGGCGGAGAACTCGTCGGAGAACCCTTCCATGCGCACGGCTATCTTGCTCGCATCGGACGACAGCTTGTTGTAGGCGATGACGGCCGGAATGGCGGCGAGCAGGCCGATGGCCGTCGCCAGCAACGCTTCGGCGATGCCCGGCGCAACCACTGCGAGACTGGTGTTCTTGGAGCCGGCGATCGCCTGAAACGACGTCATGATGCCGATGACGGTGCCGAACAGGCCGATGAAAGGTGCCGCCGAGCCGGTGGTGGCGAGGAAACCTAGGCGGCCTTCCAGCTTTTCCATCTCGCGGGTCAGCGCCAGGTCCATCGCCTTGTCGATGCGGGTCTGCAGGCCGAGCGGCGACTTGGCGCCCTTCTCGAAACTCTTCTTCCACTCGCGCATGGCGGCGACGAAAATGGCGCCCATGCCGGTGGTCTTGCGGTCGGCGAGCGTGCGGTAGAGCTCCTCCAGCGACTGCCCCGACCAGAACACCTGTTCGAACCGGTTGAGCGCCAGCCGCATGCGGGCATAGGAAACCAGCTTGTCGACGATGATCGCCCAGGTCCAGACCGAGGCGCAGAGCAGGCCGATCATGACCAGCTTGACAACCCAGCTGGCCGAAACGAACAGCGACCAAACCGACAATTGCGCGCCCGGGTCGGCGAGTGCGATATTTTCCATCGTTACGTCCTTAAGATTTTCCGGGCGAAGCTGGCGGCTGGCCCCTGGCATCCCTTGTGGTCGGTTCGCACGAAGCTACCGGAACAACCCCAAACTGTGCCGTTATCGGCCTTTTCGGGGCAAATATTGGTGAAAGGAAGGCGTTCGATAACGCCAATCTTCACCAATCTCTTCATGAACCGTTATGGTTAAGGATGGGTTAGTATATAAGGCGCGGCGCATTGCCACGCCCAATGGCAAGGCCATCAATTCAATGGCTGCGCTAGGGTGTGCTGAGATTCAGGTCAGGCCGAGCCGAAAGCGGTAGATTCCGAGAACCGGAGCGGAGCGTACTTTCGTACGTGAGCACAGTTCTACCGCGATGCGGTAGAACGGGGAAGCGCAGGAAGCTGCTGTTTGCAGGCCGGCATCACCTGAATATCAGCGCACCCTCGGCATGAATGCCGCCACCCATTCCCTGGGAAAACGCCTTGGGCGGCCATTCTCACCGATGATCGCCGCCTCGACCTTGGCCTCGACCAGCAGTTCGTCGCCACGCTTGAGCTGCTGCGCCATGAAGATGCGCGCGCCGGAAATCTCCTCGGTGCGGGTGTCGACCGTCAGGATGTCGTCGATGCGGGCGGGGCCGCGAAAGTCGATCTCCATGCGGCGCACCACCCAGACTATTCTTTCGCCATGCTTGCCATCGGCAAGCTCTGTGTGGTGCACGCCGGTCAGCCGGAGATAGTCGGAGCGACCGCGTTCGAAGAATTCGAGATAGCGCGCATGGTAGACGACGCCGGAGAAATCGGTGTCGGCATAATAGACCCGCGCCATCAGCCGATGGCCGAACGTGGTCAGCGCGCCGGAAAGCCCGGCCAGCAGCGTCGCCGATTCACCATGATCGCCCATTGCGCTTCCTTTTTCAGCCCCGACCAGGCACCGGTTTCCCGCGGAACATAACATCGGATGGCACTGTTGACGGCGATGATCAAGAGTTTGACGGCGGCGCTGTTCGTGCTCGTGGCTTTGGCGCTGCCTGGCCAGGCCGCGACATTCTCGATGAAGCGCGGCCTCAACCTCGACCAATGGGTCACATGGCCCGGCGAAGACCAGTGGGGCGACGCCGAAGCCATCCTGCCCTATCCGGAATGGCGCAAATTCCTTGGGGAGAACGACCTCAAGGCGCTGAAGGATGCCGGCCTCGATTTCCTGCGCATGCCGGTCGACCCTTCGCCTTTCCTGTCCGACCAGACCGTGGCCTTGCGTGACGACCTCTATGCCAGCGTGCTGGACTCCGTGCGCATGATCAACCGCGCCGGCCTGAAGGTTATCGTCGACATGCACCTGATCCCGGCCGGCGGCAGCCGCAAGATCGGCATGGCTGAAGTGATGGACGACCCGCGGACCTTCGACGCCTATGTCGAGATGGTCCGCAAGATGGCCCGCACGCTGGCCGGCGAAGATCCCACCCAGGTTGCCTTCGAGCCGATGAACGAACCGATCGTCGACTGCGACAGCGATGGCACCAGCCTGTGGCCGGACCGCCAGCGCAAACTGTTCGCCGCGGCGCGATCCTCGGCGACGAAACTGACCCTCGTGCTGACCGGCGCCTGCTATTCCGCGGCGAGCTCGCTGGAGAAGATCGACCCGAAGGCGATCCCTGACGACAACGTCATCTGGACCTTCCATTCCTACGATCCGTTCCTGCTCACCCATCAGGGAGCGACCTGGGCCGGCGACTTCATCCCCTATGTGACTGGCCTGCCCTATCCGTTGACCGCGGTGCCCAAGGCACAGCTCGACGTGACGCTCGACACCATCCGCGCCAGGATCAAGGCCGAGGCCCCGTGGACACGGCAGAGCGGCCTGCTTGCCTATCTCGACGAACAGGTCGCCAGCATGGACAGTCCCGACAAGTTGCTGGGCCTCATGGATGCGCCGTTCAAAAAGGTCGAGGCATGGGCGAAGGCCAACGGCGTCAAGCCGGAAAACATCTCGCTGGGCGAGTTCGGCATGATCCGCCAGGAATATGGCAACGCCTATGTGATGCCCGCCGAGTACCGGGCCGCCTATGTCAGGGACATGATCGGGCGCGCCGAAGCGCACGGCTTCTCATGGGCGGTGTGGAGCTATGGCGGCGCCTTCGGCATCGTCGACGCCTTCAACGGCGACAAGGCCGAACCGGATGTAATGGACGTGATCCGCGGGCTGCATTGATCGCTCAGCCAAGATCGGTCGAGAAGATTCCGGGCGCATTCAAAAAACGTACCGACGCAATGCTGAGCCAATGCCCGAGACGACGGGGCGGCGCACTGGAAAATTACTCTTCCTGGAACAGGTTGATCTGCTGCTGCGCCAGATCCTTCGGCGCGTCGAGGCCGAGATGGCGCCAGGCATTGGCCGTCAGCATGCGGCCGCGCGGTGTGCGCTGGATGAAGCCCTGCTGGATCAGATAGGGCTCGATGATGTCCTCGATGGCATCGCGCGGCTCTGACAGGCCGGCGGCGATCGTCTCGATGCCGACCGGCCCGCCGCCGAAATTGCGCGCGATCATGCTGAGATACCGCCGGTCGAGCGCGTCGAGGCCGAGCGCATCGACCTCCAGCCGGGTGAGCGCCTCGTCGGCGATCTTGCGGTCGACATGGCCGTCGCCGGCCACCGAGGCGAAATCGCGCACACGGCGTAAGAGCCGGCCGGCGATGCGTGGCGTGCCGCGCGCACGCCGCGCGATCTCCAGCGCACCGTCGTCGCCAAGCGGCATTTGCAGGATGCGGGCGCCGCGCCGCACGATCTGCTCCAGCTCTTGGACCGTGTAGAAATTGAGCCGTACCGGAATGCCGAAACGGTCGCGCAGCGGATTGGTGAGCAGGCCGAGCCGCGTGGTGGCGGCGACGAGCGTGAAGCGGGCAAGGTCGATCTTGACCGAACGCGCCGCCGGTCCTTCGCCGATGATCAGGTCGAGCTGGAAATCCTCCATCGCCGGATAAAGGATCTCCTCCACCGCCGGGCTCAGCCGATGGATCTCGTCGATGAACAGCACGTCGCCTTCCTCGAGATTGGTCAGCAGCGCGGCAAGATCACCGGCCTTGGCGATGACGGGACCCGAGGTCGAGCGGAAATTGACGCCGAGTTCGCGCGCCATGATCTGCGCCAGCGTCGTCTTGCCGAGACCGGGCGGCCCGACGAACAGCACATGATCGAGTGCCTCGTTGCGGCCCTTGGCGGCCTCGATGAACACTTTGAGATTGGCCCGCACCGCCGCCTGGCCGACGAAATCGTCGAGCGTCTGCGGCCGCAAGGTCTGCTCGGCATCCTCGCCGCGTTTTTCCGGCGCAATCAGGCGGGGCGACAGGCTCATGACGCCTTCCTTGCACACGGCAAGGAACTGAACAAGCGACGGTTCACCGCGCCAGTTCCTTCAGCCCGAAGCGGATCAGCTTCGGCGCATCGGCATCCTCGCCCGCCGTCTTCAGCGCCGCCGCCACAGCATTGGCGGCGGTGTCGCGCGAATAGCCGAGATTGACCAGCGCCGAGACCGCGTCGGTGATGGGCGCGGATGCCACGCCGTCACCGAGTTCCTGTTTCAGGCCGATGGTGCCCGAGGCGGTTCCGGCGTAGGCCGGCGCCTTGTTCTTCAACTCGGTGACGATGCGCTCGGCCACTTTCTTGCCGACGCCGGGCGCGCGCGAAACCATGGCGATATCGCGCAGCGCAATGGCGTTGGCGAGATCCGCCGGCGCCAGCGTCGACAGGATGGCCAGCGCCACCTTGGCGCCGACGCCCGGAACATTGTTCATCAGCAGCCGGAACCACTCGCGTTCCAGCACCGACTGGAAGCCGTAGAGGCGCAGCATGTCCTCGCGCACATAGGTCTCGATGAACAGCACCACCGCTTCGCCGGGCGAAGGCAGCGCCGCCAGCGTGCGCGCCGAGCAATAGGCGACGTAGCCGACGCCATGGATGTCCACGAGGCAATGGTCCTCGTCGACCTCGTCCAGCGTGCCCTTGAGCTTGCCGATCATGCCAGACCTTTCATGGAAGATGGGCTCTCATGGGTGCGTCTCAGGAGAGATGATGTCGAGGTCGGGAAAATAGCTGCGGTAGCGAGCAGCGTCGCGGGTCAAAAGACGATGTCCAGCGACGGTCGCGTGAGCGCCGATAAAGAAATCGGGCAAGGTTCTTTCCCTGACGCCACCGGCCCGGCGATAGCGGGAATGCGTAACGCCGGCAAGGAACGCCGCGTCCCAAGATACAAGTTCGCGATCCATCCCAAGCATGTCGACTGCTTTTCGAAGCGCCGTTTCCGTCGCAATCAGCGGCGCCAACTCGGACCAGACGATCGTGTTGACCACCAACGCGCCGTCGCGGCGGCAGGAGGCGATTGCCGATGCCGACCATCCTTTCATCGGTCCGGCTGGACCCCAAACATCGATCAGGACATTTGTGTCAATCAACGTCGAGATCTTCACGCGGCCCCCTCAACCACTCCATGTACTGATCGGTGGTCATGCCTCCCAGATCCAACGTCCCCTCCATCTGGTCGAGGACATCGCTGAACCTGCGCAATTTCTCTTCCTGGGAGAGGTTCTCGTTGACGGCAACCAGCCGAACACCCTCGTCGGTGGCCACGAACTCCACCTCGGAGCCCGGGGCGATGCCCAGACGGTCCCTTATCGGCTTGGGGATTGTGACTTGCCCCTTGGTGGTCACGCGCATGGTAATACCTCTGCGGTATTACTTATCCCTGCAGCGTGAACAAGTCAAGAACATAGCTAGCCGGCCAGCGCCATCCTGTAGGCCACGCTCTGCCGGTGATGCGCGTGGCAGATGGCGATGGCGAGCGCATCAGCGGCATGTTCGGTATCGAAGACGGCTTTCGGCAACAGCACCTTCACCATCATGTGGATCTGCTTCTTGTCGCCATGGCCGACGCCGATCACCGCCTTCTTCACCGCGTTGGGCGCATATTCTGCAACGACAAGCCCCGCACGCGCCGGCACCAGCATGGCGATGCCACGCGCCTGGCCGAGCTTCAGCGTTGCCACCGCGTCCTTGTTGACGAAGGTCTGTTCGACCGCCGCCTCGTGCGGCATCGCGCTGTGCAGGATTTCGGCGAGCCCGTCATGCAGCTGGCACAGCCGCGTTGCCAGCGCCGCCTTGTCGTCGGACTTCACAGTGCCGGAAGCAATGAAGCGCAGCGAATTGCCGAGGCTTTCGACGATGCCCCAGCCGGTGCGCCGAAGCCCAGGATCGATACCGATGATGCGAATCGCTTCCGCCATTTGCCGAGTTTACCTCCGGCCCACAGCGATGCCAGCGAAATGTGAACAAACCGGAAACAGAAGACGGACCGAGGTCTAACCCCGAGCGAAAGCCGTGTTGAGCAGGCTGATCTGGTCGGAAACCGGATTGAGGCGGCGAGCCATCGGTTGCATGTCGACCAAGGCGCTCGAGCCATAGATCTCCTCGTCCATGCGGCGCACCAGTGCTTGCAGGCGCAGCGAGCGGGTGACGAGATCGAGGAAATCCTCGGGCAACTCGGCCCAGCCGGCGGCTTCGTCATGGGCGGAAGCGGTGTCGAGACGCACCTTGGACTTTTCCGACGCGACCTGGTCGCGGGTCATCTCGCCGGAATTGGCGGCGCGCTGCAAAAGCAGCCAGGACGCAACCTGCATCAGCCTGGTGGTCAGCCGCATCGATTCGGCCGCATAGAGCGTGGCGCCCAGCCGCGACAGTTTCTTTGCCTCGGCCCGGCCCTTGCCGTCGAGATATTCGGCGGCCTGTTCGACCAGGCCCATGCCTTCCTGGTAAAGCGGCTTGAAGGATTGCGAGAAAACCCGGCGCTCCGCCAGCTTGACGGTTTTCGCACTGCCCTTCGAAGGCTCGTTCATTGATACGCCCCTGCACTTGCAACCGGCCGATTCGGCTCCCTGCCGATACACCCGGAACCCTATCTGACTGAAGCTTGAAAATGCGCTTCGTCACCGGCGAAGGCAAGCACATGTTTAACAGAAGGTTAACGGCGAGCCGCCATTGGGCGGCCCCGCTGAGACGCGGACAAAAAGGGAAATGAAGACAAAAAAAGAGCCGCGGATAAGGCGGCTCTCAGGAGTTTAACAGGGAGGCGTCAAACAAAGTGGCTCCAACCACTCGGTAAGAATCCAGATCACTGGATGAACATAGTAAACACCTGTAAAGCTTAATGAAGCCTTAACGGCGCGGATGTTTTTTGACCGAACGCCGCCATACTGTGCCGTAACAGGACAGCATCTCCTGCGTTAGGCTAGCTCAGGCTGTCCTCCAGATCGCCGGCACAGCCTCACCTTACCCCAGGTCCAGCTCAGGCCGTCTTCCAGATCGCCGGCAAGGCGATGAAGGCGAACAGCAGCATGGCTGCGTAGAAGCCCATCGAGGAGGCCGCCACCAGCGGTTCGATCGCGGCATTGCCGGCAAGCAGGAAGTAGAGGCCGATCAGCAGGCCGATGCCGCTGATTGCGGTCAGCCAGAAATGAACGGTGGCGAGTGTCTTTTGCCCGATGGCAGGGAACAAATGGTAGAAGAAGGCGAAGACCGCCGACATCAGCCATCCAGCCACCATTGTGTGGGCGTGAGTCGGCATCTGACCGTGATCCTGGCTGATCGACATGTGCAGGCCGAGCGCCATGCCGCACAGCGAATAGATGACGGCCAGTGTGAAGAAATTCCGTGCTACCCCTTGCATGTCTGTCCCCCGAATTGCCTTTTCCCGTTGTGGGAATGGGTTGATCGTCAGGCGATTGTTGTCGCCACCGGGCTCCCGGCGTTAAGCGCGTTAGCATCGGCGATGTTTCCGGACGATGTCGCGCCAACCCCCTCCCGACGATTCGTACATTAGCAGGAAATCAGATAGCGCGTTCACTATCTCAGCCGCTTCTTCATTGCCTGAAACAGATCCGGGTTTTTCGCGACATCGTTCCGAAACAGGCGCCACGCTAAACGCCCGCTCCTCTGACGGCCGGCGCAAATCAGCGCCGCCGCAACCTGACCGGAACACTGCAGGAGCAACCCATGGACTGGTACTCGATCGTCAAATTCCTCCACGTCACTACCGCCATTCTGTGGGTCGGAGGCGGCTTCGTGCTGTTCCTGCTGGGCATGCTTGCCGAGCGGGCGGGCAACATAGAGGAAAAACTGCAGGCAATGCGCGCCAGCGGTCAGCTGGGCGGCAGGTTCTTCGCGCCGATGTCGATGCTGACGCTGATTTTCGGCCTCATCATGTGCTGGTTCTGGGTCGGCTTCTCCGACCTGTGGATCCTCATCGGCCTGGCCGGCTACGCCACGACCTTTTCGATCGGCATGTTCATCTTCAAACCGACCGGCGAGCGCATGGGCGCAATGATCGCCAAAGAGGGCGTCACACCAGAGGTTCTTGCCATCGGCCAGCGTATGATGAGCGCGGCGCGCTTCGACTATGCGGTGATGGTGGTCATCATTGCCGACATGGTGCTCAAGCCGACCGTGCATGACATCGGTATCCTCGCCGGCATGGTGCTGGCCGTCTTGATCGGCGCCACACTGGCCTTTGGCGGCAACCGCCGTCTCGTGCCGAGCGCTGCCTGACCCTGATGACGGGCGGCGGCGCAGCCGCCTTTCTACATCGGACCTGCGATGCCATCCCACAGCAGCTTCAGTGCAACGACCGCGACGGTTGCATAGGTGAAGGGATAGAAGGTTTCCGGCCGCATCCGCCGCACCAGCCAGGCCCCGGCAATGGTCGACAGCGGCGCCAGCGGCATCAGCACCGCCGATGCCGTCAGATTGGCGGTGTCGAACTGGCCGAGCGCGAAATAGGGCACCAGCTTCAGCGCATTGGTGGCGGCAAAGAAGATCGCGGCGGTGCCCGATAGAACCTTCGGATCGAGCCGGATCGGCAAGGCATAGACCTGGAAGGGCGGGCCGCCGACATGGGCTACGAAGCTGGTGAACCCGGCGACCGTGCCCCAGACCGCGGCGGCGACGCGGTTGGGCGCGGCAGCGTGATCGGCGCCATGGCGGAACTGCAGATAGAGCCAGCGCAGGACGAAGATGATGGCGACGGCGCCGACGATCAGCCGCACCGCCTCTTCGGTGACCAGTGCCGCCGTCAGCCAGCCAAGGCCGATGCCGATGACGGCGCCCGGCATCATGTCGACCAGCATCTTTCTGTTATAAACGCCCCACCATGTCCATACCGAGACGATGTCCATCAGGCACAGGATCGGCAGCAGGATGGCCGCCGCCTGCACCGGCGGCATGGTCAGCGCCATCAGCGGCACGCCGACGAAACCGACGGCGCCGCCAAAGCCCCCCTTGGACAGGCCGACCAGAAAGACCGCCGGAATGGCAGCCGCATAGAACCACGGATCGAGAAGCAGGCCTGACATGGGAGGGGGGACTGGTCCGGAGGGAAAGCGGGTCGACGCTTGAATAGCCCAGAATGCCCGGCGGAGCGACAGCAAATATGAGCGTGGCGGCGGCACACTCGGCCGACGCCGGCCAGTGCCTAGCGCCGAGCCGAGACCAGCAGGAACATCGGCCGCTCGAGCTCTTCCGCCAGTTCCGGCTTGGCTGCGATTTGCGCATCGGTCGGCCGGAATTCCTCGACATGGCCGATGGTGAAGCCGGACCGGATCAGTGCGTTGAGGGTGGTGCCGATCGTGCGGTGATGTTTCACCACGCCCTTGGCCAGCCAGTCGGTGCTGCGCGGTCCTGCCACCAGATATTGGTCGACAGGCCACGTCTTGCGGCCTTCGCTATCGATCACCCAGCCGGGTTTGGTCGGCGCCATGAAGATCGGATGTTCCGTCGAAAAGACGAAACGCCCGCCAGGCGCCAGGGCCCGATGCACGGTCCCGAACAGACGCGACACATCCTCGACATAGTGCAAGGCGAGCGAGCTGTAGACGAGATCGAAGCTGGCTTCCGGCAGGCTGAGCCGATCGAGATCGGCCGTCTCATAGCTTATGCCAGCATCGGGGCCGGCGGCCCTTGCCCGGGCAAGCATCTTCTCCGACAGATCCAGGCCAAGCACCTGCGCCGCCCCATGCTCGCGGGCCCAGCGGCAGAACCAGCCGAAGCCGCAGCCGAGATCGACGACCCTCAAGCCGCCGACATCGGGCAGCATGGCGCGCAGTGCCGGCCACTCGGCGGCACCCTCCAGCCCTTCGACCGAACGGCCGAGCTGGCTGTAGCCTGCGAAGAAATCCTCACGGTCGTATATATTCTGCGCCATGGTTCCGGCCTCGTTTGGGCCGGCACACTAACCAACCGGCCGCCGGCTTTCCACCCAACTCGATCAGGAGGCCTGCAAGACCTTTGCCCTATCCCGAGAGGCGGTTGCGTCAAGCGGCGGCGGCCGCCGCCGGATCGGCTGCGCCTTGATAATGGCGGTGCTTGTCTCCGCCTTGTCGGCGATGCGATCGAGAATCCCGTCGAGATCGCCGATCGAGCGCACGAACAGCCGGGCGACGAAACAGTCATCGCCCGTCACCTTGTCGCATTCGCCGAATTCGGGAATTTCCTCGATCAGCTTCTGGACGATGTGCAGCTTGCCCGGCAAAGGCCGGATGCGCACGATCGCCTGCAGGGTATAACCGAGCGCCAGCGGATCGATCTCGACAGTGAACGCTCGGATGACGCCGCGCTCCTCGAGCCGTCGCAGCCGCTCCGAAACGCTTGGCGACGACAGCCCGACCTGGGCGGCCAGTTCCTTCAGCGAGGTCCGTGCATCCTTGACCAGGATTTCAAGGAGATTTCGGTCGAGATCGTCCAGCATCTTTTTCTTTCCCCGATAGTTTGGAGTTTTCTCCTAATATAATTAGGCCAACCGGCCATACGCCCTTTCCAATCAGATGGAAAGCTTCGCGGCAGCATGAGATTATGGCGGCTCAACCGATATGGAGGTTTGTTGTGAACGAAACGGTGCGCGGCACGGTCGAAATGTCAGCCGCAATGGCCATCCTGGGAACGATCGGATGGTTCGTCGTCCTGTCCGGCCAGCCGATCATGGATGTGGTGTTCTGGCGTTGCGCTTTCGGTGCGCTGACGCTGCTCATCATCTGCGCCGGGCTGGGATTGCTGCGCAACAGGCTGTCGCTGCGCATCATCGGCATCGCCGCGCTCGGCGGCGTCGCCATCGTCGTCAACTGGCTGCTGCTGTTCAGCGCATTCTCGCGCGCGTCGATCTCGATCGCCACCGCTGTCTACAACACGCAGCCTTTCATGCTGGTCGGCTTCGGTGCGCTTTTCTTCGCCGAGCGGCTGACCCTGACCAAGCTGACCTGGCTGGCCATCGCCTTCGCCGGCATGGTTCTGATCGTGCAGTCGGCTCCCGATGCCGGCGATATCGGCACGGATTATTTCACCGGCATCGTCATGGCGTTGGGCGCGGCTTTCTTCTGGGCCGTCGCCGCCATCGTCACCAAGAAGCTCAAGGGCACGCCGCCGCACCTCATCGCGCTGATCCAGGTCTGCGTCGGCGTCGTCATGCTGGCGCCTTTCGCCAATCTTGCAGAGCTTCCGGCCGATGCCTGGAGCTGGACCATGCTGGCGACGCTCGGCATCGTCCATACCGGCCTGATGTACATACTGATGTACGGCGCCATCCAGAAGCTGCCGACGCATCTGCAGGGATCGCTGTCCTTCATCTATCCGGTCGTCGCCATCCTGGTCGATGTCGTCGCCTTCGGCCATCGGCTGCATCTGAGTCAGGTCGTCGGCGCCACCGCCATCCTGATCGCCGCCGCCGGCATGAATCTCGGCTGGACGCTGTGGAAGGGCAAACCGCCCGTGGCGAGCCCGCACCCGATCAAATGAAGCGCCCCGCCGGATGCCCGGCGGGTCAAACATCGCGATCCCGGCTGCCCGCCTGTTCAAAGCGGGCACTTTGCTCTATGCCGCAATCCAACCATCTTCGCCCGGCATAGGCGAAACGCGGGACCCGAAGAACCATGAATGAAGCAACGCCCCCCAATCGCTGTCGCATCGTGCTGATCGCGCCGTCCGGCGTGCCGGCGGCCCGTATTGTCGCGGCATTCGATGGCGGCGATGTCGCTTCGCTGATCCTGCCCGAGAACGGCATGGATGAAGCCTCCTTTCAGGCTTTCGCCGAACAGATCGTGCCGGCAGCGCAAGCCGCCGGCGTTGCTGTCATCATCGCCGGCGACACCCGCATAGCCGGCCGCGTCCAGGCCGACGGCATCCATGTCGAGGTCTCCAAGGCCGAACTTGCCGAGACGATCGAGCATTTCCAGGCAAAGATGATGGTCGGCACCGGCGGCGCCAAGACACGTGACGACGCGCTCGAGCTTGGCGAGACGCGGCCAGACTACATCTTCTTCGGCCGCTTCGGTTACGACAACAAGCCCGAACCGCACCCGCGCAACCTGTCGCTCGGCGCATGGTGGGCGGACATGATCCAGATCCCTTGCATCGTCATGGCCGGATCCGACATCGCCTCGGTCGAAGCGGTGGGCGCCACCGGCGCTGAATTCGTGGCGCTGTCGAGCGCCGTGTTTGCCGACGGCACCGATCCCAGGACAGCGGTCGCCACCGCCAACGCGCTGCTCGACGAGACCGCGCCGCGCTTCGAGGACTGAAATGTCCTCGGCGACGCTTCCCCTCCAGGCTCTGCTTGCGGTGCTGATGGTCCAGGCTGCCGCCGCGGAGACCATCCCCCTGCCGCAGCCCAAGCCGGAAATC
>NZ_RZQY01000860.1:0-2068 GCF_003998575.1 Mesorhizobium sp. M7A.F.Ca.CA.001.10.2.1
CCTTCTCGTTCCCGGCGTCAAAGCCACACCGGCAATCTAAAATCGCAGAACCCTCCCATCGGCCGGCCCGTACCGGCATCGGCAGTGCCGAATGGGCGGCGCGCATGGCTTCGACCCTGGCCAGCACATCGGCGGGGAAGGGTGAGACCTTCGGCCCGGACATGTCGACATGCAGCGACAGCGATTCGGAAGTCGCGGCCAGCCAGCCGTCGACATGGCGGATTTCCTGGTAGGCCCGCAGCCGCTTGTCGTCGTGGTCGATGAGCTGGAAGGAGACCGTGACCTTGTGCTCGAGGTGCAGCTCCTGCACGTAGCAGACATGGACTTCGGCCGTGTAGATGGTGAGGCGGCGATCCCTGGCATAGTTCGGTCCCATGCCCATTGCCTCGAAGGCGTCGTCCGAGCAGCGGTCGAACAGCACGTTGTAATAGGCCATGTTGAGATGGCCGTTGTAGTCGATCCAGTCCTTCTCGATGTCCATGGGTTTCGAGACGAAGGGAGTGGGGATGGGCATCGAAACTTCCTTGTTCTGGCGCTGGACAGAGCTTGGCTCCGGAGACTCTATTTGTTCTGACGCATTCCGGACGGAAAACCGCTTCACACTTTTCCTGGAATTGCTTTACGCATCCATAGACGCATAACAAGCGTGGACGCTGGTCCATTCGCGGAGGAATTCATGGCTCTGAGCGACCTCAACCCGGTCGAACGTAACGAGGAAGGCATCGCGGCGGTGCTCGGCATCCTCAAGCAACGGCTCGGCGAGCGATTCCAGACCGGCCAGGCGATCCGCTCGCAGCATGCCCACACCACCACCTATATTCCGACGCAGGCGCCGGACGGCGTCGCCTTTCCCGAGACGACCGCCGAGGTGCAGGACATCGTGCGGGCCTGTGCCGCGCACCGCGTGCCGGTGATCGCCTTTGGCGTCGGCTCCTCGCTGGAAGGCCACACCAACGCACCGGGCGGCGGCATATCGGTCGACACATCGCGCATGAACCGTATCCTGGCGGTCAATCCACAGGATCTCGACTGCACGGTCGAACCCGGCGTCACCCGCGAGGATTTGAACCGGCATCTGCGCGACACCGGACTGTTCTTTCCGATCGACCCCGGCGCCAATGCCTCGCTGGGCGGCATGGCCGCGACGCGGGCCTCCGGCACCAATGCGGTGCGCTACGGCACGATGCGCGAGAACGTGCTGTCGCTGACCGCCGTCATGGCTGACGGCGAAACCGTGACGACCGGCAAGCGGGCGAAAAAGAGCTCGGCCGGCTATGATCTGACGCGGCTGCTGGTCGGCTCGGAAGGCACGCTCGGCATCATCACCTCGCTGACCTTGAAGCTGCAAGGCATCCCGCAGGCGATTTCGGGCGGCGTCTGCCCGTTTCCGAGCGTCGAGGCGGCCTGCAACGCGGTCATCGCCACGATCCAGATGGGCATTCCTGTGGCGCGCATCGAACTGGTCAACGCGCTGCAGATGCGGGCGATGAAGAACTATTCCAAGCTCGACTATCCCGAGAGCCCGTGCCTGTTCGTCGAGTTTCATGGTAGCGATGCCGGTGTTGCCGAACAGGCCGAGACCTTTGGCATGATCGCGGAAGAGAATGGCGGCGGGCCGTTCCTGTGGACCAGCGTCGCCGAGGAGCGCACCAAACTGTGGAAGGCCAGGCATGACGCCTACTGGTCGTCGCTGACACTGCGGCCGGGCGCCAAGGGGCTGTCGACCGATGTCTGCGTGCCGATCTCGCGCTTTGCCGAATGCGTCATGGAAACCGAAGCCGACATAGAAGAGATGGGTCTGATCGCGCCGATCGTCGGCCACGCCGGCGACGGCAATTTTCACGTGCTGGTGCTGATGGATGTCAACGATCCCAGGGAGATCGCGTTGTCGGAAAAGTTCGTCGCGCGGCTCAACATGCGGGCGATCGCCATGGACGGCACCTGCACCGGCGAGCACGGCATCGGCCAGGGCAAGATCGGTTTCCTGCGCCACGAGCTCGGCCACGGCGTCGACATCATGCGCACGATCAAGCAGGCGCTGGATCCGCTTGATATCATGAACCCGGGC
>NZ_RZQY01000861.1:0-2066 GCF_003998575.1 Mesorhizobium sp. M7A.F.Ca.CA.001.10.2.1
GCCGTCGAGATGTGCAGGACATGGATGCGGGCACGCGCTTGCCTAGCGATGCGCACAAGCCGTTCGGTGCAGCGCAAGGCGGCGATTTCATCGCGCCAGACAGGGTGCGATGCCGGATCGCCCTCGATGCGCTCGCCAAGACGCTCGCGCAGCCGGAATTCGTCTTCCGAATGAAAGGCGGCACGGCGGCGCGTGTTTCTCAGGATCGAGGCGACACCTTCGTCGTCCTCGACCAGCAGGTCGCCGGTGGACGAACCCATGAATACCTTGATCCCGGCCGCGCCCGGCAACCGCTCAAGCTCGCCGACATCCCCGGCGTTTTCGCGGGTGCCGCCGACCCAGAAGGCAAAATCGCAATGCATGCGATCCGTGCCGCGCCGAACCTTGTCGGCAAGCGCTGCCTCGCTGGTGGTCAGCGGATTGGTGTTGGGCATCTCGAACACGGCGGTGACGCCGCCAAGCACGGCTGCGCGCGAACCCGTTTCCAAATCTTCCTTGTGCTCCAATCCCGGCTCACGAAAGTGCACCTGACTGTCGATGACGCCCGGCAGGATATGCAGGCCGCGGCAGTCGATCGTCTCGCCCGCCGAGGCCTGGCGGAGATCGCCGATGGCGGCGATGCGCCCGCCCTTCACGCCGATGTCGCGAGCCCCTTCGCCGTCGTGGTTGACCACGGTGCCGCCTGTCAGGATGAGGTCGTAGATCATGGCCATGCTCTCTTGCGGGGGGAGTGCCAGCGGCTTACGTAAAGGCCGACCGTTTTGCAAGATCAGGTTGCTTTTCCACCCATGCCCTTTGCCCAGCTCAAAGACCGCGCCCTCGTTTCCGTATCAGGTCCGGATGCCGAGCATTTTTTGCAGAACATCCTGACCACCGATCTCGACATCCTGGCTCCCGGCGAAGCCAAGCCCGGTGCGCTGCTGACGCCGCAAGGCAAGATCCTGTTCGATTTCCTGATCTCCCGCACCGGCGAGAATGCATTTTGGCTCGAATGCCGCGCCGACATATCGGACGATTTCATACGCCGGCTGACGCTCTACAAACTGCGCGCCAAGGTCGAGATTGCCAAATCCGATCAGGCATTTGTCATCGTCGCATGGGGACATGAATCAACACCCTCGCAATCCGATTCAACGGCGGCCGCCGACACACGCTTTCCGAAGGGTGCCGTCACGCGTTCCTATGGCGAAACAGATAAGCGCAGCGATGTCGCCGCGTGGCAAGCCTTCCGCATTGCCGGCGGCATTGCCGAAAGCGGCAGCGACTACCAACTCGGAGACGCCTTCCCCCACGACGTGCTGCTGGACGAAACCGGTGGCGTCGGCTTCAAGAAGGGCTGCTATGTCGGCCAGGAGGTCGTCTCGCGCATGCAGCATCGCGGCACCGCCAGGCGGCGCGTGCTGATTGTGTCGGCTGACGGGTCCCTGCCCGCGCCCGGCATCGAACTGACCGTCGAAGGCAGGCCGGTTGGCATGCTTGGCTCGACCGCCGGCACGATCGGTCTGGCGATTGCGCGCATCGATCGGATCAAGGCGGCGCTCGACGCCGACCTGCCGATCATGGCGGCGGACGTTCCGGTTACACTAGCCATTCCCGGCTGGGCAAAATTCGCCTTCCCGCAGGAAGCCGTCAGCGCGGAGGAGGCCTGATGGCGGCCGACCGCGTCGGCGCGCCGGCACGCGCCTGGCAGCGCATGTTGTCGGGCCGCCGGCTCGACCTGCTCGATCCCTCTCCGCTCGACATCGAGATTTCAGACATTGCGCATGGGCTCGCCCGCGTTGCCCGCTGGAACGGCCAGACCAGCGGCGAGTATGCTTTTTCGGTTGCCCAGCACTCGCTGCTGGTCGAAGCGCTGTTCCGCGACCTGGTACCCGAGGCTTCGGCCGACGCCCGGCTGGCGGCTCTTCTGCACGACGCCCCCGAATATGTCATCGGCGACATGATCTCACCGTTCAAATCGGTGATGGGCGGCAGCTACAAGGATTGTGAGTTGCGGCTGCAGCGCGCCATCCATCTGCGCTTCTCGCTGCCGCAGGAGCCAAGTGCTGCGCTGCGCAAGGAGATCA
>NZ_RZQY01000862.1:0-2061 GCF_003998575.1 Mesorhizobium sp. M7A.F.Ca.CA.001.10.2.1
ATCTCTACGAGCGCATGCAGCGCAAAGGCTTCCTGTTCCGCGACTGCCAGCGGCTGATCAACAACGACCGCAACCACTTTGCCGCCTGCATGGTGGCGCTGGGCGACGCCGACGGCATCGTCACCGGTGTCACCCGCAACTATTCGACCGCGCTCGACGACATCCGCCGCGTCATCGACGCCAAGCCCGGCCACCGCGTCATCGGCGTCTCGATCGTGCTGGCGCGAGGCAAGACCGTGCTGGTCGCCGACACCGCCGTGCACGATATGCCGAATGCCGAGCAGATCGCCGACATCGCCGAGGAGGCCGCGGGCTTTGCCCGCCGCATGGGTTATGAGCCGAGGCTCGCCATGCTCGCCTATTCCACCTTCGGCCATCCACAGGGCGAGCGCTCCGAACGCGTCCAGGAAGCGGTGCGCATCCTCGACAAGCGCCGCGTCGATTTCGAATATGACGGCGAAATGGCCGCCGACGTGGCGCTCAACGCGCGGGCCATGGCGCAATATCCGTTCATAAGGCTGACCGGCCCGGCCAATGTGCTGATCATGCCGGCGTTCCACTCGGCTTCGATCTCGACCAAGATGCTGCAGGAACTCGGCGGCTCGACGGTGATCGGCCCGCTGCTGGTCGGGCTGAACAAGCCGGTGCAGATCGTGTCGCTGAATGCCAAGGACTCGGACATCGTCAACATGGCGGCGATCGCGGCCTATACGGCGGGGACTTGAGCGGCGAGCCTTAGCGGTGAGTCCGGGAGGCGTTCAGCCCGGCGCGAACACGCGCGCAGCCTCGACGACCTCGTCCACCTGATCCTGCCGCAGCAAGTCGATCGGGACGCGCCCGTCGAGTTGCGCCGAGGGCCGCGTCAGCCACAGCCATGCGAGCCTTGGATTGGTGATCAGCGACAGCACGTCGCGAATGCCTGCAACCGGCCGTCCATCGACGAACTGCGCCAGCGGGAAGACATGTTTGCGGCCGCCCTTGCGCAAGGCGATGACCTCGCCCCGCCGCTGCCAGCGGTGCAGGGTCGAGCGGGCGATACGCAAATTCTCTTCCAGATAGGTCGAGCCGGCGACGCGGCCCGCCCAGTCCTCGATCAGCATCGATTCGAGATCGTCGGATTTTGGCAGCGAAGGAGGCTCGACATCGATCAATGGGGTCGTCGGCGGATTGATCACGCCGGCTATACCGGCTTCGCTGCGGCGCGCGGCTTCCGCCGCCAGCGCGCGCACGAATTTCGAGGCCAGGCCGGGCAGGTCGGCATGGATGGCGTCGATAGCGCGCTGGTGCTTCGGTGACAGCAAGGTGACGGCGGACGCTATGCTGCCGGCGATTTTGCCGACCGAGACCATGGTGGGCTTGTTGATGGCCTCGTCATAGTGGGCAAGCGCGCGTTCGACGTCTTCGGCGACCATCTCGGCGAAGTCGTCCTGCTTGAGGCCCTGGAGCTGAAATCTGTTCATACATCTGTCTTCTGGGCCGCGCTCTCCTCCCACAGCTGCGGCCGGCTGTTGAATCTCTAGAGCGGAAAGCGGAAATCGCGACGGCAACGAATCCGGCCGCCCGACAGCATGCTGTCTAGCATTTCTTGACACCCCAACTGGCTGAGGGCGCACCGAAATGTCAGTCGCGGGACGCCCGGATTGCGTGTAGGTGCGATGTATGACAGCCGCGCGACGGTGAGGGGCGGAGGCGGCCTTCCCTTCTCCCCCTGTGGGAGAAGGTGGATTGGCGCGCAGCGCCAAGACGGTTGAGGGGTGTTGGACGGAGTACCGTCAGTGCCAAGCTGGAGCACCCCTCATCCGTCGCCTTCGGCGACACCTTCTCCCACAGGGGGAGAAGGGAAGAGCTTTCCCTACAGCAACCCCGCCTGCTCAGCCTCGCGGCGCAGATTCTGCCGTGGCCTGGGGCCGATCTGCTGGATCACCAAGCCGGCCGCCAGTGAGCCAAGGTCGCCGCAAGTCTGCAGGTCGCGGCCTTGCGTGTAGCCATGCAGGAAGCCGGCGGCATAGAGATCGCCGGCGCCCGTCGTGTCGACCAGTTCCTTGATGGCGGTCGCCTTGA
>NZ_RZQY01000863.1:0-2057 GCF_003998575.1 Mesorhizobium sp. M7A.F.Ca.CA.001.10.2.1
GTGTAGGCGAGTTCGCCGGAAAGCGCTTTGAGGAAGGTCGTCTTGCCCGAACCATTGGGGCCGACGATGGCGGCGATCTCGCCGGGCCGCGCGTGGAAATCGATACCGCTGACGATAGGCTTGCCGGCGATATCAACCGAAACATCCTTGGCCTCGATCATCAAGCCTCACAAATCAACCACGCCGCGCTTGCGCAGCAGGATCCAAAGGAAAAACGGCGCGCCCGCTATCGCGGTGACGATGCCTATCGGCAGTTCGGCCGGCGCAACGATGGTGCGTGCGACCGCGTCGGCCAGAAGCAGCAGCGAGGCACCGAGCAGCGCCGACGCCGGCAGCAGATAGCGATTGTCCGGACCAATCAGCAGGCGCAGCAGATGCGGTACCACGATGCCGACGAAGCCGATGCCGCCGCTGACGGCGACGGATGCGCCGACCGCGGCAGAGACGCCGACGATGGCCGTGTATTTCAGCCGCTGCACCGGAATGCCGAGATGACCGGCGGTCGCCTCGCCAAGCGCCAGCGCGTTGAGGCCGCGTGCCAGGAACGGCATCGCCGCCAGCGCCAGCACGATGATCGGCCCTACCGACGCGATCTTCGCCCAGGTTGCGCCGCCGAGCGATCCGAGTTGCCAGAAGGTCAGGTCGCGCAACTGGCGATCGTCGGCCATGAAGATAAGAATGCCGGTCAGCGCCATGGCGAGCGCCGCCAGCGCGATGCCGGCAAGCAGCATTGTGGCAACCGAGGTTTGCCCCCGCCGCGTCGCGACCTGGTAAAGCACCAGCGTGGTGGCGAGCCCGCCACAGAAGGCCGCCAGCGGCAGTGCAAGCGTGCCGAGCAAGGCGGTCACCGGAGCCAATATCGTGGCGCCGAGCACGATGACGGCAACCGCGCCGAGGCTGGAGCCGGCCGAGACGCCGATCAGGCCGGGGTCGGCCAGCGGATTGCGGAACAGTCCCTGCATGACCGCGCCGGAGACCGCGAGCGCCGCGCCGACCAGCATGCCGAGGATGATGCGCGGCAGGCGGATGTCATAGACGATCAGGCTGTCGCGGGCGCTCACTGCGGCGTCATCAGGCACTGTGCCGAACAGCCAGCCCCCGATGACGTTGACGGCCGAAGCGTCCGAAGCCCCCGATGTCAGCGACAGAAAAACGGCAGCCGCGAGCCCCAGGCACAGCAGCAGAATGACGATGCGGGCGCGGCCCGACCTGTCGCCTTCGGATACGCTTGCCATCACCGGGCCGGCGATCGATTGATCGACCATGATCCGCCCGTTCAGTCCGTGACCTGCCCGCCATAAAGCGAGACAGCGAGGTCGTGGATGGCATCGGCCGTGCGTGGCCCGAAGCCGAGCAGATAGGCACCGTCGATGCGGATCAGCTTGCGCGCCTTTCCGGCCGGCGTCGAGGCGATCGACGGATTGCCGAACAGTTCGTCATCCGAGACCGGAGGCCCGGCATTGCTCATCATCAGGATCACGTCCGGTCTGGCGGTTATGATCGCCTCGTCGGACATTTGCTTGTAGCCGGAGAAGCCCTCGACCGCGTTGACGCCGCCAGCCAGCTTGACCATACCGTCCGCCGCGGTCTCGCTGCCGGCCGCCAGGATCTTGCCGCCCTGTATCGACAGCACGAACAGGATGCGCTTGCGTTCCTTGATCGACGTCGTTTGCCCTTCGGCGGCCGTGAGCTTGGCATCGAGCTCCCCGGCGAGCACCTCTGCCTTGGCGTCGACGCCGAGCGCCTTGCCGACGATACGGACCTTTTCGAGGATGCCTTCGTGGCTATAGTGCTCGGGCACTTCGATGAACGGGACGCTCGTCTTCTTCAAGACGTCGACGGCTTCCTTGGGACCGCTGCCATGCAACGCCAGGATGCCGGTCGGGTTGACCGAGAGCACGCCTTCCGGTGACAGCGCACGCATATAGCCGACATCGGGCAGCTCAAGCGCCGCCTTTGGGTACCGGCTGGTGGAATCGCGAGCCACCAGATGCTTTTCCTCGCCGAGCGCATAGACGATCTCGGTGATCGAGCCGCCAACGGCCACGATTTTCGAA
>NZ_RZQY01000864.1:0-2053 GCF_003998575.1 Mesorhizobium sp. M7A.F.Ca.CA.001.10.2.1
GAAGACCGACGCCCCTGAAACCAGCCCGGCATTGAAGACGCCTTCAAAAACCAAGGTCGCGCCGGCGGTTGAAAAGGCGGCGAGCGTTGCCGCGCCGCTGCATTCGGCCGCCAACGCCAACAAGGCGGACTCCAAGGTCGAGCAGGTTTCCAAGCAGCGCAGCGGTCCGATAACCAAGGCCGAGCCGGCATCCGCCTTCAAGGCGCCGGAGGTCAAGGTGCCGGCGGCCAAGCCGGCCAAACCGTCGCTCGGGGACAAAAACCGTCCGGCCGGAATCGATAAACCGGCACAGGTCGACGACCTCAAGCTGATCTCCGGCGTCGGCCCCAAGATCGAGGGCATCCTGCATACGCTCGGCATTTTCACCTTCGCGCAGGTCGCGTCGTGGAAGAAGGCCGAACGCGAGTGGGTGGATGGCTATCTCTCTTTCCAGGGCCGCATCGATCGCGACGACTGGGTCAAGCAGGCCAAGGCGCTCGCCAAGGGTGGCGTCGCCGAATACATCCGCGTCTTCGGCAAGAAGCCGGTCTGAGGGACGAAAAATGCTTCAGGACAAAGACCGCATCTTCACCAATATTTACGGCCTGTTCGACAAGTCGCTGGCCGGCGCGATGGCGCGCGGCGCCTGGGACAACACGCCCGGCATCGTTGCCAAGGGGCGCGAATGGATCGTCAACGAGATGAAGGCGTCGGGCCTGCGCGGCCGCGGCGGCGCCGGCTTCCCGACCGGTCTCAAATGGTCGTTCATGCCCAAGCAGAGCGATGGCCGGCCGAGCTATCTCGTCATCAACGCCGACGAATCCGAGCCCGGCACCTGCAAGGACCGCGACATTCTGCGCAACGACCCGCACACGCTGGTCGAGGGCGCGCTGCTTGCCGGCTTCGCCATGGGCGCGATTGCCGCCTACATCTATGTGCGCGGCGAGTTCATCCGCGAGCGCGAGGCGCTCCAGCGCGCGATCGAGGAAGCCTATGAGGCCAAGCTGATCGGCAAGAACAACACCTCCGGCTATGATTTCGACATCTACATGCACCACGGCGCCGGCGCCTATATCTGCGGCGAGGAGACTGCACTCCTCGAAAGCCTCGAAGGCAAGAAGGGCCAGCCGCGGCTGAAGCCGCCATTCCCGGCCAATGTCGGCCTCTATGGCTGCCCGACCACGGTCAACAATGTCGAATCGATCGCGGTTGCGCCGACCATCCTGCGCCGAGGAGCGGCCTGGTTCTCGTCCTTCGGCCGGCCCAACAATGTCGGCACCAAGCTGTTTTGCATCTCCGGCCACGTCAACAATCCGTGCACGGTCGAAGAGGCGATGTCGATTCCGTTCCGCGAGCTCATCGAGACGCATTGCGGCGGCATTCGCGGCGGCTGGGACAATCTTTTGGCGGTCATACCGGGCGGCGCCTCGGTGCCGCTGGTGCCGGCCGAGCAGATCATCGACACGCCGATGGATTTCGACGCGCTGCGCGACCTCAAATCCGGCCTTGGAACCGCGGCTGTCATCGTCATGGACAAGTCGACCGATGTCGTGAAGGCGATCGCGCGGCTTTCCTACTTCTACAAGCACGAGAGCTGCGGCCAGTGCACGCCATGCCGCGAAGGCACCGGCTGGATGTGGCGGGTGATGGAACGGCTGGTGCGCGGCGAGGCGCAGAAGCGCGAGATCGATATGCTGCTCGACGTCACCAAGCAGATCGAAGGCCATACGATCTGCGCGCTTGGCGACGCGGCGGCCTGGCCGATCCAGGGCCTGATGCGGCATTTTCGCGGCGAAGTGGAGCGGCGCATCGACGAGTTTTCGCGCAATGCGCACCGGGCCGAGCCTGTGATGGTGGCGGCGGAATAGAAGAAAGTTTACGCGGGCGAAAGTCCGCAGCGAAGGGCGGGGCGAACGAAGAAACGACCAGGAGAACTCTATGGCGCCGTATTCGAACCCGCTGATGCCCAATTTGGACCAGATCGAGAAGATGAACCAGGACTTGACCAGGATGATGCCGAAGGAGATGGCCAGCGCCGTCAACCTTTTCGTGCATCCTGTGGCGGGCGTGGGGG
>NZ_RZQY01000865.1:0-2051 GCF_003998575.1 Mesorhizobium sp. M7A.F.Ca.CA.001.10.2.1
GCTCTACCCGCAGAACCGTCAGCTCTCGCCACGCCTGCGCGTCTTCCTCGACTGGGCCTCGCGCATCTTCGCCGAGGCCGATCTCTAGGGCAATTCCAGGAAAAATGTGAACAGTTTTCCGGGAAAGCGCGTCACGGGCTGAGGCCGTTCCGGTCCAAAGGCGGACAAGGGCGAATGAGCGCACTTGATCCATAGCCGAAGTTTCACGAAAATCATCCCAAAGCCGGTTGCTGCCATTCAGCGCGCCACTTTCCGTCTGTTGGACTGGATATTGCGGCGCCTGGCCTAATCGCCGCAGTTGAGGAACCGGATAGCCATTATGAGGAGACTGTTTATAACGGTCGCTGAAATCGCGATGACCAAGGGGAGACGATGCGCTACATACGTCCGCTTTCAATAGAAGATGCCGTTGGCCACTTGGCCGGGTCGGCTGGTACGGCCGCCATCCTCGCGGGAGGCAGCGACCTCCTGGTCAGGATGAAGGGCGGCTTTGCCGAACCAGAGCTGATCGTCGACATCAAGGCGATCGATGGCTTGAGCGAGATCCGGGAAACTGCTGAAGGCTTCAGCATCGGCGCCGCGGTTCCCTGCGCCGTCCTGGGAGAGAACACCGCCCTCAAGAAGGCATGGCCTGGTGTCGTCGAGGCGGCCAAGCTGATCGGCTCGAAGCAGGTGCAGGGACGCTGCACCATCGTGGGCAATCTCTGCAACGCCTCGCCGGCCGCCGACAGCGTGCCGGCGCTGGTTGCCGCCGGCGCCAAGGCAGTGGTCGTCGGGCCGGCGGGCCGGCGCACGATTCCCGTGCAGAGCGTGCCGACCGCGCCGGGCAAGACGTCGCTGGCCAAAGGCGAGATCATCGAGGCGATCCTACTCGACAAGCGCGAGCCGCGCTCTGGCGATGCCTATCTGCGTTTCATTCCACGCACCGAGATGGACATCGCGGTGGTCAGTGCCGGCGTGAACCTGACGCTCGACGAGCACGGTGTGGTCAAATCGGCCCGCGTGGCGCTGGGCGCCGTGGCGGCGACGGTGCTTCTGGTCGAAGAGGCGGCGGAGGTGCTCATCGGCTCCAAGCTGGACGAAGCGACGCTGGAGCGGCTCGCCAAGGTCTGTGCGGGCGCCTGCCGTCCCATCGACGACAAGCGCGGCACCATCGAATTCAGACGAAAAGTTGCGGGTGTGCTGGCCCAGCGGGCCGCCACATCAGCCTATACACGTGCAGGAGGCAAATGATGGCTGGTATAGCAGTTTCAACGACAATCAACGGCGACGCTGTCGAGTATCTTTGCCAGCCGGACGAGACGCTGCTCGATGTCCTGCGCGATCGGCTGGGGCTGACGGGCGCCAAGGAAGGCTGCGGCACCGGCGACTGCGGCGCCTGCTCGATCATCCTCGACGATCGGCTGGTTTGCTCATGCCTGGTGCTCGGCGCCGAGGCTGAAGGCCGGCGCGTCGAGACCATCGAGGGCATGGCCCATGGCGATACGCTGCACCCGCTGCAGCAGAAGTTCCTCGAGCATGCGGCGCTGCAATGCGGCATCTGCACGCCGGGCTTCCTGATCGCGGCCAAGGACCTCCTGGCCAAGAACCCCGACCCGACCGAGGAGGAAATCCGCTTCGGCCTCGCCGGGAACCTCTGCCGCTGCACCGGCTACGACAAGATCGTGCGCGCCGTCCAGGACGCGGCCATCGTGATGAAGGGAGCCTGAGATGAATTTCGATCCACGTTTTTCCGGACGTAAATTCGCCTCCGTCGGCACGCGTCCGATCCGTCCCGACGGCATCGACAAGGTGACGGGCCGCGCCCGCTACGGCGCCGACTTCAACATGGCCGGCCAATTGGTCGGGCGTGTTCTCAGAAGCCCGCATGCTCACGCCAGGATCGTGAAAATCGACACGTCCAAGGCGGAAAAGCTCGCCGGCGTCAAGGCGGTGATCACCGCGGCCGACCTGCCCGACCTCACCGATGGCGATGCCGCCATGTACGACGTCCTCGACAATTGCATGGCGCGCACGAAAGCGCTCTATGACGGCCACGCGGTGGCCGCGGT
>NZ_RZQY01000866.1:0-2045 GCF_003998575.1 Mesorhizobium sp. M7A.F.Ca.CA.001.10.2.1
GCTTTACGGCGACCGGCGATGAAATCGCCGGCTGGAAAGCCCATCTCGCGGCGAAGAAGATCGCCATCGAAAGCGAATTCGAGTGGCCGCAGGGCGGCCGTTCGATCTATATACGCGACCCCTCGGGCAATTCGATCGAATTCGCCGAGCCACGAATCTGGGGCCTTTGATGCATTCTCTTGATGGCAAGAAGATCGTCGTCGCCAGCCACAATGAAGGCAAGCTGCGCGAATTCGCCGACCTGATGGGGCCGTTCGGCTTCGAAGCGAAGTCGGCCAAGGAGTATGGCCTGCCGGAGCCGGACGAGACCGGCACCACCTTCGAGGAGAACGCCTACATCAAGGCGCTCGCCGCCGCCAAGGCGACCGGCCTGCCGGCGCTGTCGGACGATTCCGGCCTGTGCGTCGACGCGCTTGATGGCGCGCCCGGCGTCTACACCGCCAACTGGGCCGAAACCCCGGATGGCAGCAGAGATTTCGGCATGGCCATGCAGCGCACCGAAGTGGCGTTGCAGGAGGTCGGCGCGGCCTTGCCGCAACAGCGCAAGGGACGCTTCGTTGCCGTCATCTGTCTGGCGTTTCCCGACGGCGAGGCCGAATATTATCGCGGTGAGGCCGAAGGCACGCTGGTCTGGCCACCGCGCGGCGAACTCGGCTTCGGTTACGACCCGGTCTTCCTCCCCGACGGCTTCGAAAAGACCTTCGGCGAAATGAGCGCCGAGGAAAAGCACGGCTGGAGGCCCGGCCAGCCGACGGCGCTGTCGCACCGCGCTCGCGCTTTCCAGAAGTTCGCTAAAGCGAGATTGGGCTCGGCATGAGCATCCTGCTCGACCGGACGCCCGGCTTCGGCGTCTATGTTCATTGGCCGTTCTGCGCGGCCAAGTGCCCCTATTGCGACTTCAACAGCCATGTCCGCCACCAGCCGGTCGATCAGGACCGCTTCGCCAGTGCCTTCGAGGCCGAGCTGGCGACGATGCGCGAACGCACCGGGCCGCGCGAGGTGACCAGCGTTTTTCTCGGCGGCGGCACGCCGTCGCTGATGAAGCCGGAAACCGTGGCCAGGGTTCTTGACGCCGTGGCGAAGAACTGGACTGTGCCTGACGGCATCGAGGTGACGCTGGAGGCCAATCCGTCCTCGGTCGAGGCCGAACGCTTTCGCGGCTACCGGGCAGCCGGCGTCAACCGCGTGTCGCTCGGCGTGCAGGCGCTGAATGACAAGGATTTGCGCTTCCTCGGCCGGTTGCACAATGTCGAAGAGGCCCTGCACGCCATCGGCCTCGCGCGGGAAATATTCCCGAGGCTGTCCTTCGACCTCATCTATGCCCGGCCCGGCCAGACGCCGGAGGCTTGGGCATCGGAGCTGGAACAGGCGATCGGCCATGCCGCCGACCATCTGTCACTCTACCAGCTGACCATCGAGGAGGGCACGCCGTTCCACGCGCTGCATGCGGCGAAAAAATTCATCATTCCCGACAATGACCACGCCGCCGACCTCTATGCGCTGACGCAGGAGATTACATCGGCGCATGGTTTGCCGGCTTACGAGATTTCCAATCACGCAAGGCCGGGTGCCGAGAGCCGGCACAACCTCACCTATTGGCGCTATGGCGAATATGTCGGCGTCGGGCCGGGCGCGCATGGCCGCTTCGTCGAGAATGGCCGCCGCACGGTGACGATCGCCGAGCGGATGCCGGAAACCTGGGCCAATCTGGTCGAAGCCAAGGGCCATGGCGTCACCGGCGGCGAAATCCTGACGCGTTCGGAAGAGGCCGACGAATTCCTGCTGATGGGCCTGCGGCTCGCCGAAGGCATCGACCTCTCCCGCTACGAAACGTTCTCCGGACGCGGCCTGTCGTCAGCACGGCTGTCGATGCTGCAGGGAGAGGGGCTGGTGGCGCCGATCGGCAATTCGCGCCTGCGCGCCACGGCCGCCGGCATGATCGTGCTCGACGCCGTGGTCGCCGATCTGGCGCGGTAGGCAGGTAGCTTTGCCTGCGCCAAGCTCCTCCCGCCTCGTCATCCACGGGCGGAACGACGCGAAGCGGC
>NZ_RZQY01000867.1:0-2043 GCF_003998575.1 Mesorhizobium sp. M7A.F.Ca.CA.001.10.2.1
AAGAATTCCAGCTCTTCGTCCCAGGCCGGGCTCGCCACCGAATAGGCGCGGTACACCGGCTTCTCGGCATTGGGCAGGCCGATCATGACGAACTCGCCGGAGCGGAAGCGCAGCGACTGCGGACGGGTGATGCGGAACGAGAACAGCCGATCGGTATAGTGCTTCACCGAGACGACGGTTTCGGCATAGACGTTGGCCGGAATCGGGAACTGCAGCGGTCGGGCGCCGGCGGTGTTGAGAGCGGATGTGGTGTTCATCAAATCCAACCTTCTGGCCCAACCGTGGACGCGGGCGCCAAACTTTCACCTGCACGCCCGGACCATTCAGATCCCGGCGGGCTGTTCGCACACTGCAAAGCGGCAAGCTCTTGTGTCCGGAATTTATTAGTATACAAACGATATTTGCGTCAAGATGCTCCCTTAAAACAGCTTTCCAAACTGGCGCATATCCGTAGTCCGCGCATTTCGGGTTTCGACGATGGAAGAGAATATTTCGGCGCAAGCGCGCAATTCCCGGGGAAATGTCGTCGCCGGTATCGATGTCGGCGGCACCTTCACCGACCTGCTCCTGATCGACGGAAGCGACGGCGGCCGGGTGTATCTGGCCAAGACGCCGACCACGGTGGACAACCAGGCTTTCGGTGTGGTTTCGGCACTCGGCGCCACCGGATTTGCCATCGATAGCATCGACCTCATCGTGCATGGCACGACCACCACCACCAATGCGGTGCTCGAACGCCGGCTGGCGAAAACCGGCATGATCACCACGCGCGGTTTTCGCGACGTGATCGAACTGGGCCGGCGCACGCGGCCGCAGGCCTATGGCATGACCGGCAGCTTCGTGCCGATCATTCCGCGCAATCTCAGGCTCGAAGTCTCGGAGCGCGTCGAAGCATCGGGCGCGGTGCGCACGCCGCTCGACGAGACCGAGATGCGCGACGCAGTGCAGACGCTGATAGCGGCCGGTTGCGAATCCCTGGTCATCCATTTCCTGCATTCCTACGCCAACCCGGCACATGAGCGGCGCGCCGTCGAAATCGCCACCGAACTCTGGCCGAACGGCTACATCACGGCAGGCCATGCGCTGCTGTCGGAAGCGCGCGAATTCGAACGCGGCGTGACCGCTTCGGTCAACGCCTCAGTGCAGCCGATCCTCGAGCGCTATGTCGAGCGGCTGCGCAAGGAATTGGCCGCCAAAGGCTATGCCCGCGACTTCCTGATCATGAACGGCAATGGCGGCATGATCTCGGCCCGCTTCGTCACACGTGAATCGGCCAAGACGGTCATGTCCGGCCCGGCCTCGGGCGTCATCGCCGCCGCTTATACGGGAAAACGCGCCGGCTTCGAAAACCTCGTCACCTATGACATGGGCGGCACCTCGACCGACGTGGCGTTGATCCGCAATGCCGAGCCGGCAGTGTCGAACGAGATCGAGATCGAATATGCGATGCCGATCCATGTGCCGATGGTGGCGGTGCACACGGTCGGCGCCGGCGGCGGCTCGATCGCCCGCGTCGATGCGGCCGGCCTGATCCAGATCGGTCCGGAAAGTGCCGGCGCCAATCCCGGCCCGATCTGCTACGGACGCGGCGGCCTCGAGCCGACCATTACCGACGCCAATCTGGTGCTCGGCCGGCTGGCGCCGAAGAAGCTGCTGGCGGTCCAAAATCCCGTCACATCAGAGCGCGTCACCAGCATTTTCGAAGACAAGATCGGCAAGGCGACCGGCCTTTCCGGCGTCGAGGCGGCGGGCGCGGTGCTGCGGCTCGGCAACATGAAGATGGCCGGCGCCATCCGCATGGTCTCGGTGTCGCGCGGCCATGACCCTCGTGATTTCGCGCTGTTCGCCTTTGGCGGCGCCGGCCCGCTGCACGCAACGGCCCTGGCGCGCGAACTCGGCCTGCCCAAGGTGCTGGTGCCGGCGCGTCCGGGCATCACCAACGCACTCGGCTGCGTCGTCGCCGACCTGCGCCATGACTTCGTCAACACCATCAACCAGCCGGTGGCGGTGCTCGACGAAAGACAGCTTCATACTGTATTGGAA
>NZ_RZQY01000868.1:0-2040 GCF_003998575.1 Mesorhizobium sp. M7A.F.Ca.CA.001.10.2.1
ACCTATCTCATCGTCCTCTTGTTTGCCTGGCGCTCCTGTGCGTCAGGCAATCCGGTCGGCTATATCGTCCATCTCGCCGACAGGCGGCCGGCCAGCGCGCTGATGGCCGCCATATCGATCGTGCTTTTGTTCGTCGTCATCGCCAGGCAGCGGCCCGGCATGGCTGGCATGATCGATACGTTCGTGGCCGCGGCACTTCTGGTGCTGATGCTCAGCGAGGACGACGAACGGACATTCGCCGGGCTGCAGACCGTCGTTCACGTTGTCATGACGGCGAATGCGCTGCTTGCCCTTTTCGAGTTCGCCACCAAGACGCTTATCTTCCCCTATCGCCTCGACGGCGTGGCGTTTACCACCGATCTGCGCTCGAGCGCGCTGCAGGGACATCCGCTCGCCAATGCCATGGTGACGTCGATCTACGTGCTTGCGCTGCTCTCCGGTGCCAGATCCCTGTCGACGCCTGTGCGGATAGGATTGATCGGCCTGCAATGCGCGGCACTTGTCGCGTTCGGCGGCCGTTCGGCGATGGTGATGACGATTGTGCTGGGCGGTTGCTATCTGCTTTCCAAGGGCATCAGCAAATTGCGCCGGGGACGCGTCAATCTCTTGGGTGCGGCACTCGGCTTCATGCTTGCCGCGCTGCTGCCGGTCGTCATCATCGTGGCGGCATATTATGGCTTTTTCGATGCGCTGCTGGAGCGCTTCGTGTCGGACAGCGGCAGCGCCAATGCCCGCGTCGAGATGTTCGAGCTCTTCAAGCACCTGGAATTACGCGATCTGATCGTGGGGCCGGATGTCGACCTGATTGACAGCCTGCGCCGCATCAACGGTCTCGAACAGGGCATCGAGAACCCGATTATCCGCACCGTCCTCTATCAGGGCGCCTTCTTCACCCTTTTGCTGACGTTCGGCTTCGTGCTGTTCCTGTTCGAGGTGGCGCGCCGCTGCCATCCCGGCATCTGGCTGCCGATGCTGGGCTGGGTCATTCTGATCAACACCTCGGAAAGCGTCGCGTCGAAGACGACGCTGCTGACCAAGTTCGTGGTGCTGGCGCTGGTGCTTTACCGGCCGACGCGGGCAGCGTTCAGGCCCGTCAGTCCGCCGGCATGGTCAGGCCAAGCGCCGCGATGATATCGGGGTCCAGTGCCCGGGTGGTGTCGTCCATCATGCCCATGCCATCGAAGAGATCCCACAGTGCCCAAGCGAAGCCGAGTTCCTCGGCGCTCCGTCTGACATCGGCGATGTAGCGCGCGCGATCCGGATTGGGGGCGGCGACATAGCGGGCGTCGGTGCGCAGCGCGCCGAACTCGCCCATGATGATGCGTTCCGGCGCAAGGCCGTGGCCGTCGGCCCAGTCGCGAACCTGGCGAAGATATTTGTCGACAAACCAGCGGTCGGGCCGGGCGTCGAAATAGACTTTCAGCACACGCTCGGTATCGGCATAGGCTGCCTGCTTGGCGTCTTCAGGGATTTCGGTGTCCTGCGCCATGCGCGCCCTGACCGATGCCAGCGTCTGTTCCAGCGAGCCGGCAGATGCCGGCCACGGCACATTGTTGAGCGACCGGTAGACGGGCTCGCGCATCCAGGGTGCCCCCTGATGGCTGAACAGATAGGGCTCATAGAAGTGGAAGGTGAACAGGATCGGCTCGAACGGGGACAGCGGTGCCGGATCGAGCGCTGTCAGTCCGCTCACCATCGAGCCGCAGCCGCCGGTGACGACCAGCGGCAGGGTCGCGGCCGATGCTCTTGCCGCCGTCAGAAGTGAAAGCTGGATCTGCGACCAGACGTTCGACGCGCAGGCCTGCGCCGGCTCGTTGACCGGCTCGAGCGCCACCCTGCCGGGCTGGAACCGCGCCAGCCTGCCGGCAAGCTCGCCGACCAGCCCGCGGTAGAGATCGAACGCGGGTGCGGCGGTGCTGGAGACCATGCGGTCGGGGTTCCAGTAATGGGTGGCTGCATTGGCCTGGATGTTGACGATGATGCCGAGATCGGCGTGGAGGGTGGCCGTGACAGCGGCATCCAGCATGTCCAGCAACCGGC
>NZ_RZQY01000869.1:0-2016 GCF_003998575.1 Mesorhizobium sp. M7A.F.Ca.CA.001.10.2.1
TCCACAACGCGCTGTGGCACGGTTTCGTCGTCACCGGCGCCGGCCTGCATCTGGCCGCCATGGTCGACTGTCTGGTCATCAATCGCCTCTGACATTCTCGACGCGGCAATATTGCCAAGCGCCATTCAATTTGGTCACAATTCCGTTTAGAGTCGCGGTTTACGTGATCGGCGGCGGCATCGGAAACGGGGCACGGATGGCTTTTCTCAGATCCTTCGGCATGGGCAGACGTTCTGATGTCCTGATCTACGACCCGCATAAATTATCGAGCCCGCAGGTCTTTCTGCTGACCATGGTGATCTTCCTGGTCATCGTCGCCTTCATCGCCGCCATCCTCACCCGACAGATCTCAACCGCTTTTGGCAGCAATCCCGGCCTCAATGGCCTGATCGTCGGCGTGCTGGTGGTCGGCATCCTTTTGGCCTTCGCCCAGGTCGGGCGACTGTTTCGCGAAGTGCGCTGGGTCAACTCCTTCCGTGCCGGCTCGGAAACGACAGAACCAGTGCTTCTGGCGCCGATGAAGGCGATGATCGGCCGCTCCTCGGCGACGGCCTTCTCGACCAGTTCGATGCGCACCATGCTCGATTCCATCGCCACCCGCCTCGACGAAAGCCGCGACACCTCGCGCTATCTCGTCGGCCTGCTGGTGTTCCTCGGCCTGCTCGGCACTTTCTGGGGACTGTTGAACACCATCGGTTCGATCCGCGAGACCATCGAATCGCTCGATCCCGGCACCGGTGACGCCGCCGCGGTGCTCGATTCCCTGAAGCAGGGGCTTTCGGCGCCGCTGGCCGGCATGGGCACCGCCTTCTCGTCCTCGCTGTTCGGCCTCTCCGGCTCGCTGGTGCTCGGCTTCCTCGACCTGCAGGCCGGTCGCGCCCAGACACGCTTCTACACCGAACTGGAAAACTGGCTGTCCTCGGTGACCGACCTGTCGTCGGACATCGTCGTCGCCGACCCAGCCAAGACCGAATCCTCCGACGAGATCCGGGTGCTGTCGGAAAGGCTGCGCTCGATGCAGGAGAATGGCGGCGGCTCCAACCCGCGCGTCGCCACCGCCATGGCCAATCTCGCCGACGGCATTTCCGGCCTGGTCAAGAACATGCGCTCGGAACAGCAGATCATGCGCGACTGGGTCGAAGCCCAGTCCGACGAGCAGAAGGCGATGCGCAACACGCTGGAAAAGATCGCCGATGCCCTGAAGAAGCCCGGAGTGCACTGAAGTGGCACTCGCCAGGGGCCGGCGCACCGATCGCCGCATCGACTACTGGCCGGGCTTTGTCGACGCGCTGTCGACGCTGCTTTTGGCCATCATGTTCCTGCTCACGGTCTTCGTGCTGGCGCAGTTCCTGCTGGGACGCGAAATCTCCGGCAAGGATACGGCACTCTCGCGCCTCAACTCGCAAATCAACGAGCTGACCCAGTTGCTGGCGCTGGAGCGCTCGACGGCGCAGGACAAGGATGATTCACTGGCCAATCTGCAGGCGTCGCTGTCAGCCGCGCAAGCGGAAAGGAGCCGGCTCCAACAGTTGCTGGCGCAAGGCGCCGGTGCCGGCGACGCCGCCAACCAGCGCGCCGCGGCGCTGGGCGGCGAACTCGACAACCAACGCCAGATCAGCCAGCAGGCGCTGAGCCAGGTCGAGATCCTCAACCAGCAGATCGCGGCACTGCGCAAGCAGATCGGCGCGCTCGAGGATGCGCTCAACGTCTCCGAAATCCGCGACCGCGATTCCAACACCAAGATCGCCGACCTCGGCCGACGCCTCAACGTCGCTCTGGCACAGCGCGTGCAGGAGTTGAACCGCTACCGCTCCGACTTCTTCGGCCGCTTGCGCGAAATCCTCGCCGACCGAGAGAACATCCGTATCGTCGGCGACCGCTTCGTCTTCCAGTCGGAAGTGCTGTTCCCGACCGGCTCCGAGGTGATCAACGATGCCGGCAAGGTCGAGATGAAGAAGCTCGCCGACGCCATCATCGAGTTGCAGAAGGAAATCCCGCCCGAGATCAACTGGGTGC
>NZ_RZQY01000086.1:0-14212 GCF_003998575.1 Mesorhizobium sp. M7A.F.Ca.CA.001.10.2.1
TGCGCGCTCTTGCCGGAGCGCGCACCGCCGATGAGGAAGGTCAGTGTCTTGCGATCAGGCAAAGCTGTCGCGCAGGCTGGTCGCGGTGCCGGTGAAGCGGCCACGCACCACACCGACGACCGCGCCGAGCACCAGCCAGAACACCAGATTGGTCACGGTCACCGCCACCACGAACTGGTGATGCAGCCCTTCCGGAATCGCCGTTTCGTAACTGTCGGGCTGCGGTGCACCGACAACATGCGGCACGACGATCAAAAGGACGGCAAGGATCGCCAGCGGCAGCGACTTGCGAAACGCGATCAGGCCGAGACCGGCAGCGGTTGCCGCCACCGTCGCCCACCACCAGATCTGGCGCTGGGTGAGATCGGCGGCCGGCATGGCCGGCAGTTCCGGCGGCAGGCCGAGGCCAGGCGCCAGCGTGAACACGGCGAAGCCGGCCAGGCCCCAGAACACGCCCTGGCGCCAGCCACCGATGCCGCCGGCGAATTCGGAGACCGCGACCAGGATCAAGGCGAAGCCGATGCCGGTGACGATGTTGGCAAGCACGCTGAAGGCGAAACGCTCGAAACCATCTGCCGGCGCCCAGCCTTCGTCTGCCGGAGCGGCTTCCGCCGCCGGGGCAGCAGAGCTCATGGCATCTCCCGCCGGTGCAGTTGTGCTCATGGCATTGCTATCCGTTGCGGCCGGAGCGGCATGGTCATGGTGATGCCCGCCGCCCGCCTGTTCGTAGACTTCCGCCTTCAGGATCAGCGGCACGGTGGCATAGGCTTGCAGGCAGGCGAGGACGACGCCGGCCACGAGCCCTGCGATCGCCGCGATGAACACGACGTTGCGAAACAGGTTCATGATGTCAGCCCCTCGTCAGTGGCAGGGAAACGCCATCGAATGGCGATAGTCGTGAGCCGCATTGTGGACCGCATCGATATGCGAGAAGCCGACAAAGCCCATCACGAAAACGCCGAGCAGCGCGGCAAGAGCGAGCTGCATGAAGCGCGACTGCGAGGAGACGGAGGTGCCGAGGGAGACGGAAGCGGTAGTCATGTCTTGTCCTTTCGCCCTCCACCCGAGGGCATCGAAGTCAGTTTCCTGTCGCCGGCAGGTCTCCTGGCTCACGGATCAGCGTCCTTCCCCACCTTCCCGAAGAAAAAATCCTCAGTGGTTTATGGAGAGGACTACCGCACACAGTTGCGGGGGCAGCCACGGCATTGGGCGAAATTCGCCCTCACCGCATTCCCTCTTGGCTCCAAAATGGAACCGGCGACACCGGTGACTATAGGCAGAATCCTCGCTTCCGGCAAACCAAATTCCGCCGGTGACCATTGCGAATGCGCCATGAAGGTCAAAGTGATTTTGGCAGATAGCGCCACGTCACAAAGCCGCAGACCGCCGCCAGCAGACCGAGCGTGACGAACACCGAGCCCAGGCCGAAGAAGGCCAGCGCCACTGAATAGACCAGCGGCGGCGTCAACTCGGAAAAGTCGAGATAGGTGCGGTAGACCGCTGCCATCTGAGATCTTTCATAGGAGCGCACCGAGCGCATGAAGGCGGTCGAGCCGAGGGCGTCGAGCGCAATGGTGAAGAAGGCACCGCAGAGCAGGAAGGCGCCGGTAAGCAGCGGCACGGTTTCGCCGACGAAGCCCGCCGCCAAAAGCGCGGCCGACATGGCGAAATAGGCGAATGTCATGGTCCCGCGGCCACCAAAGCGCTTTCCTGCCTTGCCCCAGAAAATCGCCATGAACAACAGCGCGTTGCCGGCCGAAACCAGCAGGCCGCCGGCCAGCTTGCCCTCACCTGTGATGACCATGAACAGCGGCCCATAGACGAAGAACGTCGTCCAGAAGCAGGAGCGCCCAAAGGCGATCAGCCAAGCCAGCCTGAGCCTGGGCTGCGCCACGAAGCGGCCGATATTGGCGAGCGGATTGACGGGGCGCGTCTTGCCCGGACGGATAGACTGGTTGTCGCCGAGGCGGTAGGTCCAGAACAGCGCCAGCAGGCCAAACGCGAACACCGCGACCGTACCATGCGCGGCATAGATGCCGAAGCGCGTGTAGAGGAAGATGCCGAGCGTCGGCCCACCGGTCCAGGCCAGCATCGACCACGCCATGCGCAGCGATTCGGCCTGCATGAAGTCGGTCTTGCGGATGTGGTCCATGATGTAGAGGTTGAGCGTGATCGACAGCGCGCTGGCGCCCATCACCCGGCACAGCATGCCGGCCAGTTGCCCGGCAAGCGTGTCGGTGACGAAGAACAGCGAGCCGACGGCCAGCAGGCAGGCGCCTGCCGTGTAGACCCAGCGCCGGGCAAAACGGCGGATCAGCATCGGCATGAACAATGTCACCGACAGCCCGAGCATCGCCACGACTGTGTAGAGCATCGACACGATCTGCTCGTTGTGCAGGATCTCGTAGGCCTGGATCGGGATGACGCTCGACACCGTGGCGCGGGCGAAGGATTCGACCGCATAGAGCGACGCGAAGGTGCGCGCGTCCGCGGCCTTGAGAGCCGGCAGCCAGATTGGATGGCGCACATGGGTGGACATTGCTTTCCCCGAAGCAGATTCACCGGGTCAAATCTGACGTGGCGATCCCAGCGCCAATAAGAGGAAACCGACGCGCATCCGGCAAAAGCGAAGCCGGCCAAAGGCTTCCCTGCACTGGCCCAATGCCGCGGCTGATCCGGGTTGTCGGCAGAGTTGCCGGTCTTCTTTTGTGCCGGGCAACCGTGATAGTCCTCCAGCGGGGCTGAATCAGAATGCGAGACCATGAGCATCCAAACGCCGACCGCACCCGTTCCGGATCGACCAAAGCGCATCGTCGCTATCGACATCGTGCGCGGCATCGCGCTGATCGCCATGGCGAGCTACCATTTCACCTGGGATCTGGAGTTCTTCGGCTACACCGATCCCGGCCTGACCGCCTTCGGCTGGTGGAAGATCTACGCGCGTTGCATCGCTTCGACCTTCCTGTTCCTGGTCGGCGTCAGTCTGTACCTCGCCCATGGCCGACAAATCCGCTGGAACGGCTTCTGGAAGCGGTTCGCCATGGTCGCGGGAGCCGCGATCGCGATATCGGTCGTCACCCGTATCGCCACGCCGGATGGATTCATCTTCTTCGGCATCTTGCACGAGATCGCGCTGGCCAGCCTGCTCGGCCTCGCCTTTCTGCGGCTGCCGGCACTGCTGACGCTTGTCGTCGCCGCGCTCGTCATCGCGGCGCCTGTCTATCTGCGCCTCGAGGCGTTCGATCACCCATGGCTGTGGTGGGTCGGCCTGTCGGCGAACAATCCACGCTCCAACGACTACGTTCCGCTGTTTCCATGGTTCGGCGCCGTGCTTGCGGGCATCGCGGTGACGAAACTTGCCGCCGGTTCAGGCGTACTTGCCCGGCTTGCCGAATTGGCGCCCGGTCGCTGGGCCAACCCGCTGGTCTTTATCGGCCGGCACAGCCTGGCGTTCTACCTGATCCACCAGCCATTGCTGATCGGCTGCATGTGGCTGTTCTCGCAGATCATGCCGGCACAGGTCGAAACCCCGCAGGTGAATTTCCTCAAAACCTGCCAGCTGTCCTGCGAGCAGTCGCGCGACACCGAGTTCTGTACGAGCTACTGTGTCTGCATGCTCGATACGCTCGAGGGCGAGGCAACGCTTGATCGGCTCTACAACAACGACCAGACTGCGGAATGGAAGACGCATCTGTCCGATCTCGCCGGCATGTGTACCGCCAAGACCGACAGCAAGTTGATGGAGGAAGGGGTCAAATGACCGAGAACCAGCCGAAGCCGGGGCTCATACCGTGGCCGCCGCTGATCTACACCGCCGCCATCGCCATCAGCATCGCGCTGGGCCTGCTCTATCCCCTGCCCTGGATCGGTGACCTCCTGGGCGATATTCTTTTCGCCACCGGCTGGGTGGCGCTGTTTGCCGTCGCCGCGCTCTGGGTCACCGCGATCCGCACCATGGTCCGCGCCAAGACCACGCTGAACCCGAACGCTGTGCCCGATCACCTGGTCACCACGGGTCCCTTCGGCATCACCCGCAATCCGATGTATCTGGCCAACACCCTGCTGTTGATCGGGGTCGCCTTTGTCTCGGGCATCGTGTGGTTCCTGCCACTCGCGTTCATCGCCGCCTATGCCACGCAGAAAATGGCGATCGAAGGCGAGGAAAAGGTGCTGGCGGCAAAATTCGGCAAGAAGTACCGCGACTACGCCAAACGCGTGCGCCGCTGGATCTGAGCTGGCGCCCCTGGTTTCCATCGCGGAGAGGTTTGACAGGTGCACACTTCGGCGATTAGCCTAAGTCTTGCGAACCTCGTCATCCTAGGGCGAAGCAGGAGCGCAGCTCCGTCGCGGAGACCCTAGGATGACGAAGGAATAGACGTCTCCGCTAATTCCGAACGCTAACGCGCGACAGAATCCAGTCCGCTCAGGTATTCACGCCAAGCTCAACCAGCCGCTCCACACAAGATTCCTCGGCCTGGTCGAGTTCAGCCAGCGTCTCCTCGAGATCGCGGCGCTTCTGCCGGAGATCCTCGCGCTTTTCCTCGATGCGCTTGATCATCAGGTTGAGCTGGCCGACTTCGCCGGGCGGCTCCTTGTACATCTGGATGATCTCGCGGATTTCGTTGATCGAGAAGCCAAGCCTCTTGCCGCGCATGATCTGACGGATGAGGTGCCGGTCGGAGGGGCGAAACAGCCGCGTGCGGCCACGCCGCACCGGCTGCACCAGCCCTTCGTCCTCGTAAAAGCGCAGCGTCCGCGTCGACACGTCGAACTCGCGGGTCAACTCGGTGATCGAATAATATTCTCGCATTGCCACTCCCGCACGCCGAAACCAAGGGGCGATCGCCATGCCGGCGTCGCCCTTATGTCCCGAACCAAAACCCATGCCATGCCGGAATCGACATGGCGCCCCGCGCAAGCCTCGCACGGCATTTACGTAAAAGTCAATTAAGCCAAAAGGCATGCCTTCAGGGCACACCGAACCACCACGTGGCAATGCCGAGAAATGCAAAGAAGCCGACGACGTCGGTAACCGTGGTGACAAAAACTGCCGAAGCGACCGCCGGATCGATCTTGAAACGATCGAGCAGCAGCGGGATCAGGATGCCGGCCAGAGCGGCCACGAACATGTTGATGATCATCGCCGCCGCGATGATGCCGCCCAGATTGGGGTCACGGAACCAGGCTGCCGCAACGATGCCGATCAGGATGGCGAAGACGATGCCGTTGATGAAGCCGACACCCATCTCGCGGCGAATGATGCGGCCGGCATTGTAGATGTCGAGATCCCTGGTCGCCAACGCCCGCACGGTGACGGTCATGGTTTGCGAGCCGGCATTGCCGCCCATGCCGGCGACGATCGGCATCAGCACCGCCAGTGCGACGATATGTTCGATCGTGCGGTCGAAAAGGCTGATCACCGACGCCGCCAGGAACGCGGTCAGAAGGTTGATCAGCAACCACGGAACGCGTGAGCGCGAGGTCGAAAAGATGCTGTCGGAAAGCTCCTCGTCGCCGACGCCGCCCATGCGCATCAAGTCTTCTTCGGCCTCCTGCTGTATGACGTCGACAACATCGTCGATGGTCAGAACGCCAACCAGCCGTTCGTTCTCGTCGACGACAGCGGCCGACAAAAGATCGTACTGCTCGAATTCCCGTGCAGCCTCTTCCTGGTCCATGGTGGCCGGAATGGCGTGCCGCGTCTCGTGCATCACTTCCTCGACCTTGACCGAACGCTTGGTGCGCAGGATCTGGTCGAGGTCGATGGCGCCGAGCAGCTTGAAGCTCGGATCGATGACGAAGATCTGGCTGAAGCGCTCGGGCAGATTCTGGTCGTCGCGCATGTAGTCGATGGTCTGGCCGATCGTCCAGAACGGCGGCACCGCGACGAACTCGGTCTGCATGCGGCGGCCGGCCGTCTCTTCGGGATAGTCGAGCGAGCGGCGCAGCCTGATCCGCTCGGTGAACGGCAGCTGCGACAGGATCTCGTCCTGATCCTCCTTCTCGAGGTCTTCGAGAATGTAGACGGCGTCGTCGGAATCGAGCTCCTGTACCGCCTGCGCGATCTGCGCATTGGGCAGACTGTCGACGATCTCCATACGGATCGCCTCGTCGACCTCGGTCAGCGAGGAGAAGTCGAAATCGGCGCCCAGGAGCTCGACCAGCGCGTGGCGCTGTTCGGGATGCAGCGCCTCGAGCAGGTCGCCGAGTTCCGACTGGTGCAGGTCGTCGACTTCATGCTTGAGGGTCAGCGTGTCGCGGTCGGCGATCGCCGCGCCAATCCGCGCCAGGAAGGACGAAAGCACGGCGCCGTCCTCGCCATAGATGTCGGCGTGGTGCTCCTCGGCGGCCCTGGCGCCAATCGTCCGTTCGTGCTCGCCTTCCACCAGCGCCTCCCGCCACAAGAATCCCGGAAAAGGTGCAAATCAGGTCTAGAGCATCGGACCCAAAGGGGAAACCGGTTTTGGGAGAATCCGACGCTCAAAAAGAAAGTGGCGTAAAGCGCGGGAATATCAAACGAAATGCGCCCGGCCCGCAGCGGGCGGAGCTTGCACAATCGGGATCTGGGAAGGAAAATGGTGCGGTCGAGAAGACTCGAACTTCCACGGGTTGCCCCACAGCGACCTCAACGCTGCGCGTCTACCAATTCCGCCACGACCGCACGTGGTAGAGCCGGAACCGACCGGCTCGCGGCGTGTAGCAAATCGTTTCCGGCGAAACAAGTGCACGGCAAGCAATAATGTCAGGCGATTGGCATAATGCTCCACAGGGTCCGAACGCAGCGCCGGAACTGGACGTTTGCGCCTGATATCGCCATATGGAAGGCAAGTTGATGTCACCCAAAGGTGCGAGGCGGTTTTGGGACGCGACATGCATAAGCGAAAAGACGATACGCCATGCCCGAACGCAGCCAGATCGCCACGTCGTTCCTGCCGCTCCCCGGTTCAGCACCGGTCGAATGGCTGATCGAGCCCGGCCTTACCGCCTATCGCGAAGCACTTGCCTTCATGGAGGCGCGCGCCGAGGCGATCCGCAGCGGCGCTGCCGGCGAAATGGTCTGGCTGGTCGAACACCCGCCGCTCTACACGGCCGGCACCAGCGCTCGCGGCGAGGATCTGATCGACGCCAGCCGCTTCCCGGTATTTGCGGCCGGCCGCGGCGGCGAATACACCTATCATGGGCCGGGCCAGCGGGTCGCCTATGTCATGCTTGATCTGAAGCGGCGGCGTGAGGACGTCCGCGCCTTCGTCGCGGCGCTCGAACAGTGGATCATCGGCACGCTCGCCGCCTTCAACGTGCAGGGCGAACGCCGCGAGGACCGGGTCGGCGTCTGGGTCGTGCGGCCGGATCGCCCTGCCCTGCCGGACGGCTCGCCGGCCGAGGACAAGATCGCGGCCATAGGCATCCGGCTGCGGCGCTGGGTGAGTTTTCATGGCATCGCCATCAATGTCGAGCCCGATCTCGACCATTTCAGCGGCATCGTGCCTTGCGGCGTGCAGGACCACGGCGTCACCAGCCTCGTCGATCTCGGCCTTCCCCTGGGAATGGCCGACCTTGATCTCGCGTTGAAATCCGCCTTCGAGGATGTGTTCGGTCCCGCCACGGTCTTGCCTGTCGAAGCCGAGCGCAAGGCGGGCTGATCCTTCCGGATCCGGTACGGCTCAAATCAGTTGGGCGGAGGCCCACAACACGCCATAGCCATGGATGGCGAACACCGCCAGCAACGCCGCGGCCATGGCGAGGCGGTCGATGGTGCGGATCGGCTTCAGCTCGTAACGCGGCTTGACCCCGCTGCTCATCGTCAGCAGGCTGAGGATCGAAAACACCGCTCCCGTCGCGAGCAGGAAATTGGAGGAAAAGCCGGCCTGCCAACCGACAGCCAGGAAAGCCGAGAGCAGGAAGAAGGAAGCCAGCGCCAGTGCGACCGGTCCCGGACAGATCTGGCGCAGCACCTGACCGCCGTCGAACTTCCACACCGGCACCAGATTGGCGATGTTGAACAGTGCGGCGAAGCCCGCCAGGGTCGCCAGCAGGGCCGCCGCCAGCCGGTGGCCTTCCGCGCCGGCAAAGGTGCTGGCAGCGATCACAACCGGCACCAGGAATGCGGAGAAGCCGGCGCCCATCAGCGCCACGAAAGCCACCTCGAAACGGCTGTCATAGGGCCGCCCGCCAATGGCGATGCCGCCGAGCAGCGGAATGAAGATCATCCGTGCCCGGTTGTGGCCCATAAGCCGGAACGCCGCCATATGGCCAAGCTCATGCAGGGCGACCACCGATGTGAGGATCGCGGCCAGTGCCAGGCCGCCGAAGTGAAGGCCGAAGAATGGCCACAGGATCAGCGCCGAAAGCCCGGCAAAGCCAACCTGGCTGAGCGGATGCTCGAACCAACCGCCCTTGCGATACTGCCCGGTCCGCGCCCAGCGCTGCAGCTTGGAGAGTTCGCGGCGCAGGGCGAAATAGCGGAACACCAGGAAGGCGACGCCGCGATAGCGATCCGTCTGGCTGAGCGTCACCCGCGTGCCGTTGCCCTCGGAAACGAGTTCGGCGGTTTCGGAAAAGTCCTTCCAGAACGAAGCATCGAGCGCGGTGTCCTCGATGACACGCATCGAGAAGCTGATACCTTCGACGACGTCTTCAAACCGCGACCTGCGTTCGATCGGCTTGCCGTCGCGACCTTCCCACGACAGCGTGATGCGGGCCACGCCCTCGCCGTCCGGCGCCTCGGCGGAAAGGATCTCACCGGACCAGCCGGCATCGCTGCCGAGCGGCCACAGCGCCTGCCAGAGGCGCTGGCGGTCCATCGCCACCAGACGGGTCAGCCGCACCGTGCGCAGACCAAGCGGCACGGTCATCAACAGAAAGATCAGCCCGAGATTGCTGGCCACCAGAATGGCCGTGACTATGGGCGACACCTGGACGTTGCTCCCTGTCTTGCCGGGGTACCCTAACGTTACGGCGGCAAGAAAAGCTTAACGGCGGAACGGCCTTCCACCGCGTAGGAACAGCGGCGGCGAACGCCGCCAAATCACATGGCTCCGATCCAGATCGCCATGGAAACAAGGAACGTGCTCATGCAAACCAGTGAGATGACATCCTGAACCAGATCGGTCATAACTCTCTCCTGTTGTTGATATGTTCGCATTTTGTTCTAATTTTGTTTCAAAGTCAACGGGCACGATGCGGCCGCCTCCGGAATTTTCGGGCGATCAAATCGGCAGGGTTAAGAAAGGGTTGAGGGGCGAGCGACGGTGCTACGTGGGCTGACCGAAGCCTTTGCGATTAGCCATCGCATCGTCCTCCTAGGGCGGAGCAAGGAGCGGAGCGACGCGCGCAGACCCTAGGATCCATGCCGTGACCAGGGGCGATGCTACGGTGCAGAATTATCGCCTCTGATAGAGGTCGCATATCCTCGACCCCTGCATTTGTCTCGAAAGTAACGGCATGGATCCTAGGGTCTACGCTCCGCTCCGCGGAGCTTCGCCCTAGGATGACGACATCAGAGACTAAAGCGGCACCACTTTGCCGTCGGCCAGGGTGACGCGCCGGTCCATGCGCGATGCCAATTCGTGATTGTGGGTGGCGATCAGCGCCGCGAGGCCCGATTGCTTGACCAGCGCCGCCAGCGCCTCGAACACATAAGACGCGGTGACCGGGTCGAGATTGCCGGTCGGCTCGTCGGCCAGCAGCACCAGCGGCGCATTGGCGACCGCACGCGCGATGGCGACGCGCTGCTGTTCGCCGCCGGAGAGTTCGGACGGCCGGTGCGACGCGCGCTTGCCGATCTGCATGTAATCGAGCAGCTGCGCCGCGCGCTCGGCCGCGTCCTTGCGGCTGAGCCCCTTGATGAGCTGCGGCATCATGATGTTTTCCAGCGCCGAGAATTCCGGCAGCAGATGATGGAACTGGTAGACGAAGCCGACATCGTTGCGGCGGATCGCCGTGCGCTCGTCATCGGAGAGCCGCCCGCAGGCACGGCCGGCCAGGATGACGTCGCCGGCGTCGGGACGCTCCAGCAAGCCGGCAGTGTGCAGCAGGGTCGACTTGCCGGTGCCCGACGGCGCCACCAGCGCCACCATCTCGCCGCGCTTCAGCGAGAAATCGGCACCGTTCAGGATGGTGAGCTTGCGCGGCCCCTGGACATAGTGCCGCTCGACGCTCTTCAGCTCGATAATGACCTCTGCCACTATTCGTACCTCAAGGCTTCGACCGGATCGAGGCGCGCGGCGCGCCATGCCGGAAACACGGTTGCCAGGAAGGACAGGCCGAGCGCCATCAGGACGACATAGGTCGTCTCGCGCGGATCCATCTTCGCCGGCAACTGGCTGAGGAAATAGAGCTCCGGATTGAACAGCACCTTGCCGGTCATCCATGAGAAGAACTGGCGGATGGACTCGATGTTGGTGCAGATCAGCACGCCGAGCAGCACACCGGCAAGCGTGCCGGTCACGCCGATCGCCGCACCCGTCATCAGGAAGATACGCAGGATGGCGCCGCGCGACGCCCCCATGGTGCGCAGGATGGCGATGTCGTGGCCCTTGTCCTTCACCAGCATGATCAGGCCGGAGATGATGTTCAGCGCCGCCACCAGCACGATCAGCGTCAGGATCATGAACATGACGTTGCGCTCGACCTGCAGGGCGGAGAAGAAGGTCTCGTTGCGCTGGCGCCAGTCGACCATGTCGATCGGCCGCTGCGCCGCCTCCTCCACCTTCGGTTTCAGCGCATCGACATCGTCTGGATTGTCGACATAGATCTCGATCGTCTGCGCCCGCCCGTCCATGTTGAAATAGAGCTGCGCTTCGGAAAACGGCATGTAGACGATGGAGGTGTCATATTCGGACATGCCGACTTCGAAGATCGCCGCGATCTTGTAACCCTTCATGCGCGGCGTGGTGCCGATCGGCGTCACGTCGCCGTCGGGCGAAATCAAGGTGATGGTATCGCCAAGCGTCAGGCCGAGATTCTCCGCCATGCGCTTGCCGATGGCAACGCCGTCGCCAGAGTCGAAATCGGCGATCGAGCCCTGCTTGATGTTGCTGGCAACGATGGCGATCTTGCTCAGATCCTCGCCGCGTATGCCGCGCACCAGCGCTCCGGTTCCGCCGCCGACATTGCCTTGCGCAAGCACCTGGCCATCAATCAGCGGGATGGCGTATTTGACGCCTGACACACCGTTGATGCGGCTGGCGACCTGCGCGTAGTCCTCCAGTGGCGAATCGAGCGGCTGCACGATCAGGTGGCCGTTGACGCCGAGGATGCGCGTCAAAAGCTCCGCCCTGAAACCGTTCATCACCGCCATGACCACGATCAGCGTGGCGACGCCCAGCATGATGCCGAGGAACGAGATCGAGGCGATCACCGAGATCACCGTCTCCTTGCGCCGCGAACGCAGATAGCGCCAGGCGACCATGCGCTCGAAGATGGAAAAGGGTCCGGCGCCGACCGGTCTTGCCGCCACCGCCTCGTTCATGCGGCGACACCGAAGCGCTTCTTCACGTCTGCGATCGGCAGCGTCTCGCGCTCGCCGGTCTTGCGATTTTTGATCTCGATCTCGCCGGCTGCGACACCACGCGGCCCGACGATCACTTGCCAGGGCAGGCCGATCAGGTCGGCGGTGGCGAACTTGCCGCCGGGCCTCTGGTCGGTGTCGTCGTAGAGCACGTCCTTGCCGGCGGCGACGAAAGCGGCATGCAGCTCGTCGCAGACGCGGTCGCACTCGGCGTCGCCCGCTTTCATGTTGATCAGCCCGATGTCGAACGGAGCCACCGCCTCCGGCCAGATGATGCCGTTGTCGTCATGGCTGGCTTCGATGATCGCCGCGACCAGCCGCGACGGACCGATGCCGTAGGAGCCGCCGGAGACGAAATGATCCTTGCCGTCGGGCCCGGTCACCTTGGCGCCCATCGGCTTGGAGTATTTGTCGCCGAAATGGAAGATGTGGCCGACCTCGATGCCGCGCGCCGAAACCTTGTCGCTCTCGCCGATCTTCTCCCACGCCGCCTCGTCGTGCATCTCGTCGGTGGCCGCGTAGGGTGTCGTCCAGGTCTTGACGATATCGCCGATCTCGGCGGCATTGGCGAAGTCGGTCTTCTCTCCGGGCACATCGAGCGAAAGATAGTCGCGGTGGCAATAGACCTGGCTCTCGCCGGTGTCGGCCAGGATGATGAATTCATGGCTGAGATCGCCGCCGATCGGCCCGGTGTCGGCCCGCATCGGTATCGCCTGCAGCCCCATGCGCGTAAAAGTCCGGAGATAGGACACGAACATCCTGTTGTAGGCCGCCCTGGCGCCCTCGAAGTCGAGGTCGAAGGAATAGGCGTCCTTCATCAGGAACTCGCGCGAACGCATGACGCCGAAGCGCGGCCGCACTTCGTCGCGGAACTTCCACTGGATGTGGTAGAGATTGAGCGGCAGGTCCTTGTAGGATTTCACATAGGCGCGGACGATCTCGGTGACCACTTCCTCATTGGTCGGGCCGTAGAGCATGTCGCGGTCCTGCCGGTCCTTGATGCGCAGCATCTCCTTGCCGTAGTCGTCATAGCGGCCGCTTTCGCGCCACAGATCGGCCGACTGGATGGTCGGCATCAGGATTTCCAGCGCCCCGGCGCGGTTCTGCTCCTCGCGAATGATGCGGCAGACCTTGTCCAGCACCCGCTTGCCGAGCGGCAGCCACGAGAAACTGCCCTGTCCCTGCTGGCGGATCATGCCGGCACGCAGCATCAGCCGGTGCGAGACGATCTCGGCCTCGCGCGGGTTTTCTTTGAGGATCGGCAGGAAATAGCGCGACAAACGCATGGACAGGTCCGTGAGTGAGGAGGGCCGCGCCAGAATCGGCGCGACTTTGGCTTGCTTGACCCGGCTTCATAGCCATTTCAAGGCGGAATGGGAACCCGGACGCTTCGGCCCGAAAAGCGGCAATCGATTTCAGAAAGCACGGGATAGCCGGGATCAGAAGCGTCGCACCGTCCTTCGCCCGCCCAGAAGACCCACGGCGCTGCAAGGCCTCCCGGTCACCGCGCGCGTCTTGATGATCGTTCGCCAAGCAACGCCTGCCACACTATTGTGCAGTGCAGCACGAGAATGCCCGTTTCAAGGCAAAATTCTTCGTGACATTTTCATTCGCCTTAGGCTAATGTACCTCGATAACCGAGAGGGTAGAAAAAAATCTGCTCTCCTACGCGGTCAAAGTCTTGGGAGGATGCGATCTAGGCGCGGTTACTCGCTGCCGCCGGAAACCGGAAACAGATCGGACGCGTTTAAATTGCAAGGCCTCGTGCCTTGCATTTTTTTTGTGCAATCATCTGCTTAGCGCAACGCGTTGCCAAACCACCTTACCCAGCGTCAGCGCTCGTCCGGCCGCAAAACGGCACGGCATCCCTGTCTGGAACCAAGCTGTTCCGAAGGATGAAAACGTCTTTGCCGGACAAATCTTCTTGGGCCGGGGCCGGCTATTTGGCTAAGGTTTGGCTGAATTCCGGCACGATGTGCGGGATGTCGTTGAGGCTGTATCCAAGCCCATGCGTCAGGCCATAGAAAATGCCCATCAGGATCGCGGTGGCGATGGTGGTGCGGATCACGGCGCGCAGCATGTGGGGACCGCGCGGCGCGCTCGGAACCGTGCCCAGCGTCACGTCACGATCATCGTCCTGCGTCCTCACGCTGAACGGCAGCACGGCGAACAGCACCACCCACCAGGTCGCGAAAAACAGGGCGGTGAACGAAACCCAGCTCATGATTGCTCCAGTTCGATCAGCGTTCCGAAGAAATCCTTCGGATGCAGGAACAGCACCGGCTTACCGTGCGCGCCGATCTTCGGATTGCCGTCGCCCAGCACGCGGGCGCCGGCGGCCTTGAGCCGATCGCGCGCGGCCAGTATGTCGTCGACCTCATAGCAAAGGTGGTGCATGCCGCCGGAAGGATTCTTCTCCAGGAAGGCGGCGATCGGCGATCCCTCGCCCAAAGGCTCCAGAAGTTCGACCTTGGTGTTGCCGACATTGACGAACACCACCGTCACCCCATGCTCCGGCAGCGCCTGCGGCGCCGTCACTTCCGCGCCCAGCGTGTTGCGATAGGCAGCGACGGCAGCCGTAAGGTCCGGCACGGCAAGCGCGACATGGTTCAGACGTCCGAGCATTGGCACTCCCAAGTAGGGGAGTAGGGGAAAAGACAGATATGTCAGCTGTTTGCTCTTCCTACTCCCCTACTCCCGTAC
>NZ_RZQY01000870.1:0-2016 GCF_003998575.1 Mesorhizobium sp. M7A.F.Ca.CA.001.10.2.1
TCTCGGCACCACGGATATGTTCGCGCCGATCCTGCCGAAACTTGCCGAAAACCGCACCGTCATCGGCGTCGACCTGCAGGGTCACGGTCGCACCGCGCTGGGCGACCGCCCATTCACCGTGGAGGCGATGGGCGACGACATGGCCGCCATCGTCAAGGCGCTCGGTTACGATCAGGTCGATCTCATGGGCTACTCGCTGGGCGGCGGCGTCGCCTTCCGCATGGCCGTCCAGCATCCCGAAGCGGTACGCCGCCTCGTCCTGGTATCGACGGGCTACGCCACGGACGGCTTCTATGACGAGATGCGTCCCCAGCAGGCACAGGTGAGCGCGGCCGCGGCTGAGTTCATGAAGGACACGCCGATGTACAAATCCTACGTCGCCGTGGCGCCGCATCCTGAGGAGTTCCCGAAGCTCCTCGATGCGCTGGGCGGCTTCATGCGTCAGAACCGCGATTACTCGGCCGACGTCGCCAAGCTGAAGATGCCGGTCATGCTGGTCTATGGCGACAGCGATATGTACAAGCCCGAACACGAGATCAAGTTCTATCAGATGCTCGGCGGCGGGCTGAAGGATGCCGGCTGGATGCGCGAGAACCTGTCGCAGAACCGCCTGGCGATCCTGCCCAACCGCACCCACTACGACACTTTCTTCGCCCCCGAACTGACGGCCGCCGCGCTGCCGTTCCTCAACGGCCAGACCAAGGTCAAAACCTGGGACGAGGTCGTCGGCGAAACGGAGTGAACGCCAAAGCCGCCGGCTGTTAGCGGGCAGCCGGCCATTCCATGGAAGCGATGACGGCTTTCGGCGTCATCGCTTAACCCCCACTCGCATGGCTCGACGATCCCACGGTTTTCAAGCCGCAAATGCATATTTTCACGGGCTCGAGGCAGCCCTGGGTGGTGCTCGATGACAGCCTGCCGAAATACGAAGGCGCCCCTCCGCCAGGCTAATTTTTCCCTTCTCCCCTTGTTGTGGAAGGAAATGGATCGACGCGCAGCGCCAAGGGCCAGGGGAGAGCGCAAGCATGGCCAAAATTTAATCCAAATCGACACGAGATAGCCGGCAAAGCGTCATTGGCGGGCCATCATTGTCTCCCTATTTATGGGTCGCGGGTACGGCATTCGAGGAGACGACGGATGAACGACAGCATCAGCACCCTGGACGAGCTTTTGAGCGATCCGATGGTCCTGCTTGTGATGGAGCGCGATCGTGTGCGCCCCGAACAGGTGCGCATGCTGCTCGAACGGGCTCGCCGGCCTTCGACCGATGAGCCCGAAGTGCCGCCGGCGCATGTGATCGCCAGGACATGCCAGAAACTCTGGCTCTGCCCGTAGTCGCTTTGCGATTTTCGCTGTGTATCTCAAGCCGGCTCCAAGGTGGGCCGGTTTCGAACGGCGTGCACTTCGGCACGCCAGCTTACAAATCCGTAAATTGATTATCCGGCCCATGACGATAAGGCTTGCCCGGGATTGACCGATGGTCGGTCCACGCAACTCCGATCTCTCATGCACGGAATTCGATTTTGGCCGATATCTGCACACAAGGCCTGGATACGGGCTTCGTCGGCCTGGGGTTCGCCAAGGTGGCGTTCCTCGGCGTGGTGCAAGGCATCACCGAACTGTTGCCGATTTCCTCGACCGCCCATATGCGCATCGTGCCGGCCGTGCTCGGCTGGCAGGATCCTGGCTCCGCCTTCTCCGCCGCCATGCAACTCGCGGCTCTTGCCGCGGTGGTCAGCTATTTCTGGAGTGATGTCAGGAATATCCTGTTTGGTTCTTTCAACGCTCTGGCGCGACGCGATTTCGCCGACCGGCATTTCAAGCTGGCGCTCTGGATCGTGCTGGCGACGATCCCGATCGTCATCGCCGGCGTGGCGCTGTCTGGCGTGCTCAACGCCTGCAATTCGCCGCTACGCAGCCTGACGGTGATCGGCTGGGCCTGCATCGCAATGGCGATCCTGCTGGCGCTGGCCGAGATCTTTGCTCGTCACCGGCGCAGCATGGGGGGTGCGTCGC
>NZ_RZQY01000871.1:0-2015 GCF_003998575.1 Mesorhizobium sp. M7A.F.Ca.CA.001.10.2.1
GCGATGGCGCGCGTGCGAGCGGCGGCAGCGCCTCCGGCTTGAGTGAGGCGGTGCGTCGCCTGGAAGCGCAGCTTGGTGTCAGGTTGTTCAATCGCACGACGCGCAGCGTTGTCCCGACCGAGGCGGGCCTCAGCCTGCTGGAGCGGCTCGGCCCGGCGCTGTCGGAGGTGGAGGCGGCGCTGGATGTGGTGAACGGCTTTCGCGACAGGCCGGCGGGTTCGCTGCGTCTCAATGTGCCGGTCAGCGCCGCGCGGCTGATATTGCCGGATATCGTGCCGGGTTTCCTCGCCGCCTATCCCGGCATCCGTCTGGAAGTGATCGCCGATGAGAACTTTGTCGATGTGCTGGCGGCCGGGTGTGACGCCGGCATCCGCTATGACGAGCGGCTGGAGCAGGACATGATCGCGGTGCCGATCGGACCGCGCGTGCAGCGCTTCGCCACCGCTGCCAGCCCTGCCTATCTTGCTCGTCATGGGCGGCCGCAACACCCGAGCGACCTGCTTGGCCACTCTTGCGTGCGCGGGCGCTTTGCCAGCGGTGCGATGCTGCCTTGGGAGTTCGAGCGCGACGGTGAGGTGGTGCGGGTCGATCCGACAGGGCCGCTGATCGTGCGGATCGGCGGCGCGACCGATCTTGCCGTCGATGCGGCCATCGCCGGCACCGGCATCATCGGCCTCTTCGAGGGCTGGCTTCGCCCCTACTTCGAAAGCGGCGCGCTTGAGCCCATTCTCGAACCGTGGTGGCCGAGTTTTCCCGGACCGTTCCTCTATTATCCCGGCCGGCGGCTGGTGCCGGCCCCGCTGCGGGCGTTCATCGACTATATCAAGGGCGGCAAGGCCTGACCTGTTTATGCCGGCGCCTTCACCCCACCCGGCGCTACGCGCCGACCTCCCCATCGAGGGGAGGTAGGGCGTCGCGCTCTTCTACCTCCCCTCGATGGGGAGGTCGCGCCGCAGGCGCGGGTGGGGTGACTGCCGAGCCGCAAACAAAAAGGCCGCCCGGAGGCGGCCTTTTCGATTGTCTGAAGCTGCGGAACGCTTAGCGCTTCGAGAACTGGAACGAACGACGGGCTTTCGCCTTGCCGTACTTCTTGCGCTCGACGACGCGGCTGTCGCGGGTCAGGAAGCCGCCCTTTTTGAGCACGGCGCGCAGCGTCGGCTCGTAATAGGTCAGCGCCTTGGAGATGCCGTGACGCACGGCGCCAGCCTGGCCGGAGAGACCGCCGCCGACAACGGTCGCGACGATGTCGTACTGGCCGGCGCGGTTGGAGGCGATGATCGGCTGGTTGAGGATCATCTGCAGGACCGGACGCGCGAAATAGGTCGCGAATTCCTTGTCGTTGACGATGATCTTGCCGGAACCCGGCTTCACCCAGACGCGCGCAATGGCGTTCTTGCGCTTGCCGGTGGCATAGGCGCGGCCCGACTTGTCGAGCTTCTGGACGTGGACGGGGGCTGCCGGCTGGGTATTGGTGTTGCCGGTGGCGGCGCCCAGTTCTGCGAGCGAGGAAAGCTCAGCCATCTTATGCGACCTTCTTGTTCTTGGCGTTCAGCTTGGCCACGTCGAGCACGACGGGCTGCTGTGCGACATGCGGATGCTCGGCACCTGCATAGACGCGCAGGTTCTTCATCTGGCGACGGCCGAGCGGGCCACGTGGGACCATGCGCTCAACGGCCTTCTCGACGACACGCTCGGGGAAACGACCCTCGAGCAGCTGGCGCGCGGTGCGCTCCTTGATGCCGCCTGGGTGGCCGGTGTGCCAGTAATAGACCTTGTCGGTGAACTTCTTGCCGGTGAACACCACCTTGTCGGCATTGATGACAATGACGTTGTCGCCGTCGTCGACATGCGGGGTGAAGGTCGGCTTGTGCTTGCCGCGAAGATGATTGGCGATGACAGTGGCCAGACGACCGACGACGAGACCTTCGGCGTCGATCAGGATCCACTTCTTCACCACATCCGCAGGCTTCTGCGAAAAGGTTGTCATGTTTTCTGCTCTCGGTTCTGACCTTCAT